>DASSAV010000580.1:0-2345 GCA_035699265.1 Rhodothermales bacterium | reverse complement strand
GATCAGCATCAAGGCCCGCATGCTGTTTCCGAAGCCGTCCGAAACGGAAGAAGCGGAGCCCGAAGATCCCCGCCGGGAGCTTGTCGAGCGTCTGGTGGAGTACCTGCGCTACAAGGAAGCCGGCGAAACGCTTGCAGTATGCCACGAGCAGCGCGCCGATCAGTATACGCGCCCCGTGATCCTGAACGTCGAGAAGGAGTCAACCCCGGAGAGCTACTCGAATGCGACGCTGTTCCACCTCATCTCTTCCCTGAAACGGATCCTGGCCGAGGCGCCGGAGGAGCCCATGCATGCCGTCCGCCGTGTCGATTATACGGTAGAGGAGCAGCAGGCCTTTCTTCGCGTGCGGCTTTCGCAGGCCGGCACGTCGAGCTTCAGAAAGCTCGTGCAAGGCCGTTCCAAGCAGTTCATCATCGCGACCTTCCTTGCGGTACTGGAACTGGCACGCTCCGGAGAAGCCGCAGTACACATCGACCAGGCAGCCGACGACTTCAGCTTGGAGCCTCTCGTCCTCTGCGAAGAGACCACCGGCCAGGCCGCCTGACCGAGCATCGTTGGACCAGTCAGACCAAATGCGGAGCCGATGTCACGTGAAGAGCTGGCGCAGGTAGTAGAAGCATTCTTGTTTAGCTCCCCGGAACCGCTACATCCGGCTCAGATGTGTGCCGTATGCGCGCGTGTCACCGGAGAGGAGGGGCCGGCTGAATCTGAAATCGAGGAGATCGTCACGGAACTGAACGAGCATTACGAGCGGATGGGTGCTGCGCTCAGGATTCAACGGTGGGCCGGCGGTTTCAGTATGGCAACTGTTCCGGGAGTGGCCCCCTTCGTCGAGGAGCTGGCGCTGCGCGAACGGCCCAGAGCCCTTTCCCGCTCACTCATGGAAACACTCGCCATCATTTCATATAAGCAGCCCGTCACCAAGGCAGAACTCGATTTCGTCAGAGGCGTAGACTCCGACTATACCGTGCGAAAACTGCTCGAACTGGGGCTTGTGGATGTGGTCGGCAGGAGCGATTCCTTGGGAAGGCCGTTATTGTACGGAACGACACCCAGATTCCTGGACCAGTTTGGACTCTCAGGCTTAGAGGAGTTGCCAGAGCTCAGGGAGATAGAAGAACTTCTGAATGATCCAGGCTTCAGCAAAGAACGTGCGAAGCTGTTGCTGGGAGAAGAGGGCGGCATCCCGGTGCCGCCGGATTCCCCGGTGCAGAAGGAGACCGAGTAAGTGAGGGCGCAGCTTTGCTGTGCCTTTTTTGTACAGACCGTGCATCATGGCGCAAGACCGGAAATCGAGAGGGCGCAATGCCCGGCGGCCGAGGCAGCCTTCTGAGCAAGCGCCGCCGGCCCCGGGCCCGGAAGGCACACGGCTCAACCGCTATCTGGCGCAGGCCGGGGTGTGCTCGCGCCGTAACGCGGACGAACTGATCGCGGAGGGCCGGGTACGGGTAAACGGCGACACGGTTACAGACTTCAGCACGCGGATCAAAAGCGGGGACCGGGTCGAGGTCGCGGGTCGTGTCGTTTCGCCTCAGGATCTCACCTACATCCTCCTCAACAAGCCGCCCGACACCATCACGACACGCTCCGACGAGAAGGGCCGGCAGACGGTGATGGAAGTGATGGACCTGCCGGAGGAGGAAAAGGCCTCGCTGTTCCCGGTAGGCCGGCTGGATCGAAATACGGTCGGCGTGCTGCTGCTGACGAACGACGGCGACCTCGCACACCGGCTCATGCATCCTCGCTATAACGTCGAGAAGATTTACGTGGCGCGGACGAAGGATCCGGTGAAGCCCCACCAGTTGGAAATGCTTCTTACCGGTATCCAACTGGACGACGGGCTCGCCCGGGCCGACCGAGTCTCCTACACCGCCCCCCCGGACCACCACGAGATAGCCATCCTGCTCCACGAAGGACGCAACAGGCAAATCCGGCGCATGCTTGAAGCGTTGGGGCATGAAGTGGCTTCTCTGGAAAGGGTGAAGTACGCAGGCATCGGCACCGAGGGGGTGCGCCGCGGCAAATGGCGGCGCCTTGCTCCTTACGAAGTCAAACGATTGCGGCAACTGGTCAAGCTTTCATAGAGATAGGACGGACAAAGCATCCGGCACACACATGCATATTCTTGAGTCAAACGGCAGCGTGAAGTCCCTCGTCGAAGAGAAAATGTACGGCGAGGGATTTACGTACGATGATGTACTGCTCGTCCCGGCGCGGTCGAGCGTGATGCCACGAGACGTAGATACCTCTACCGACCTCACGCGTAACATCAGGTTGAACGTGCCGCTCATGTCTGCCGCGATGGACACCGTTACGGAGTCGGACATGGCAATTGCTATGGCGCG
>DASSAV010000579.1:0-2532 GCA_035699265.1 Rhodothermales bacterium | reverse complement strand
CCGTACCGCGCCAGGTTCTTGGCGATCGTCAGGTTCGGCTTCAGGCCCGCGTGCACGAAGAAGAAGTCGGGCGTGTCCAGGTAAAGCTGGGTGCCCCGGATGAACTCGACGTGCGAGGCCGGGATCTCCTGTGAGGTTCCGTTCGATCCGTAGCTGCGGAGCGTCGCGACGCCGCCGTTGGCCCACCACAGGTTGGCGTCGCCGCCGGACAGGTACGAGAGCATGAGCGCTTCGTGGTTCCCGCGGAGAAACGTGCAGTGGACCTCCTCCCTGAGGGCAAGGAGGCGGTCGATCACGCCCTTAGAGTCGGGTCCGCGGTCCACGTAGTCGCCGACGAAAACGAGGTGGTCGTCCGCGCCAGGGGAGAGATGCTTCAGCAGCACGTCGAGCGTTTGCGCGCAGCCGTGAATGTCACCTACTGCGATGAAGCTCATGCGATGGGGGGATTTACCAGCCGTGCGGGTTGCGCCTACTGGGCGCCCCTCCCTGCCACGGTCTCCATGCCGATGAGCCCTCGGCCCGACTTCTTCAGGCGTCCTTGCTGTTGCAGCTCCAGAAGAACGGCATCCAGAATGCCGTTGATGAACTGCCCGCTCTTCGGCGTGCTGTATTTCTTGGCGATCTCGATGACCTCGTTGATCGTCACCTTCGGTGGTATGTCCTCGAAACCGACGAATTCGCAGATGGCCATTCGGAGTAAAATACGGTCGATGAGCGCCACCCGCCCGAGGTCCCAGTGCTGCAAATGCTGGCGCACGACCGCATCCGCTTCGTCGCCGAAATCCAGCGTACGAAGGAAGAGGCTCTCGGCAAAGGCAAGGTTCTCCGGGTCCTCGAGCTCAGGCTTGAGGTTCGTCTCAATAAAGTGCCGGACGTCGCCTCCAGCCAGTTCATGCGCGTAGAGGGCCTGCATCACGCGCTCGCGCGCCACCCGCCGATTACTCATACCGTCTCGGACCTCGAATATACTCCTGCTGTCGAATCCGCCCGCATGTCCTCCTGCTGCGAGAGCAGGCCAGAGGATACGCCCCCCTCACCGGGTGTGCCAGGTAACGTCTCCATATTCCTGAATCCTTAACAGGTTCTATCCCAGCGCGTGAATTCCGGACCGAATAATCCCTGTACCCGGATCTTCTCATTCCACCAGCAAACGCAGCGCGAGCACGGGTTTGCTGTACCCGGAAGGTACGTTTCCCTGTCGCATGTGTCTTGTCTGCAAAACCAGCCTGAATGGACGCACCGGACCAGCATAGCGCACTCGTGTTGCGGGCCTGTCCGGCGCTGCTCCTCGCTGCCTGCATGGGGTGCGGCATCGCCGTCGCCGACAGGCTGCCTGACGCAACGGTGTCGGTCTGGTTTTGCCTCGCCGCCTCCTGCCTGCTTTTACTGGGCATCGCCTCCTGGCCGTGGTACCGTGCCCGGTCCAACCGTAGCCTCCTCCTGGTCTCTGCGGCGGGCCTTCTGGCCTTTTCACTGGGCGCGTCCGCCTTCCGGCTCCAGCACACGCCGGCGCCGAACGACGTCGCGCTCCTGCTGCCGCGAGAAGAACGCGGCGTAACCCTCACAGGCCGCATCGAGAACCAGCCTGCGAGCAGCCCATACAGCACCCGTTTCTACCTATCCGTCCGGAGCGTCGGCATTGGACCGGGAATACGCGCCAGCGGGCGGATCCTGGTCGTGGTCTATCCCCCATACGGTGAACGGCCCCGCCCAAGACCCGCGCTTAGGGAAGGCACTGTGGTGCGGCTGCGCGGGCGGTTGTCCGCCGTCGCCTCTCGCCGCAACCCGGCCGACTTCGACTACCGGCGCTACCTGTTCCTGAAAGGGATCACCCGCCGGCTCAGTGTCTCCGACTCGGCCGATGTCGAAATCCTCCGCACCGACCGGGGATGGCCGTCAGGCTTGACGGACAGGATCCGCGCCTACGTGGATACCCGGGTCGCGGCGCACGTGCCGGGTCGGCGTGCGCGCACCCTCGTCGGAGCGCTTCTGATGGGTGATCGGAGTGGCATCGACGAGGACGTGCGGACCGACTTCCGCCGGACCGGCCTCACGCACCTGCTCGCCGTGTCCGGCCTGCACATGATGCTCGTCGGGCTGGTCCTCTACGGCCTCCTCGGTCCAGTGCTCACCCGGCTCGGCCTGGCCTGGCGGCCGCGCGAGGTCGTCCGCTTCTCGGTAACTACGCTGGTCCTCGCCGCCTACGCCATCCTGACCGGAGCCAGTCCTTCCGCCATGCGCGCCGCTGTCATGGCCGTGGTACTGCTCGGCGGCAACCTGCTCCAGCGCACGTCGCACCCGCTGAACAGCCTCGGCGTGGCCGCACTCGTATTGTTCGGCTTGAATCCGGCCGATCTGTTCGACCTCGGTTTCCAGCTCTCCTTCGCGGCCGTCGCCGGCCTCGTCTTGCTCCATCCCGTCTTTATGCACCCTTTCGAGGCGTGCGGTCGACCGGTCCGCAGGGCAGTCGCTGCACTCAGCATCTCCCTGGCCGCGACCCTCGCCACCGCCCCGATCCTCTTCTACACCTTC
>DASSAV010000578.1:0-6041 GCA_035699265.1 Rhodothermales bacterium | reverse complement strand
AGCGCGTCGGCTCCGACCGGTTCAAGCTCCTGTACGACATCTACCACATGCAGATCATGGAGGGCGACATGATCCGCACCATCCGCGACAACTACCAGTACCTCGCACACTTCCATACCGGTGGCAACCCCGGACGCCACGAGATCGACCAGTCCCAGGAGATCTACTACCCCGCCGTCATGGAAGCCATCAAAGACCTCGGCTTCAAAGGCCACGTCGCCCAGGAGTTCATCCCCGTCCGCGACCCCCTCACCTCCCTCGCCCAGGGCGTCCAGATCTGTGACGTCTAACCCTCAACCTACAAGCTCTCAAACCGTAAACCCTCCCCACACTCTCACAACTCCGAGAAAACCCTGAACCCTGCTGCCTTTGCTGCCTCATCCGACGGAACGACGCCGAAATGCAGGCGGTAACCGGCTACCACCAGCCCGAACCCGTTGTCCACGTTCGACATCAGCCCCGGCAGCCCGATCACGTCCGGGTCGAAAACACCCCCCGGCGGCGCCCACGCCTCACTCGCCGCGATCACGTCGAACGAAACGGCGTTGACGACCATCCCGAACGTAGGCTGCCAGAGCTTCTTATTGATCAGGTAGTCCCGGAGCCGCACGTAGTCCGCTGTCAGATTCAGCGGAATGATCCATCCGTCCTCGACTTCGTACGGCTCGGACTCGGACGGCATGTCTGCGTATAGCGCGGGATCGTACGACAGCTTGACCACGGTGCTTTGCATCGATACGGGCGGCCCCGCACTATAGCTGTAGATGACCGTATAGGTCGCTTCGAGTTTGAGCAGGTGCCCGGCGTCGTTCTTGACGTGCGCCGGAACGATCACCCAGGACCGCAACTCGGCCGGCAGCACCTCGATGGTCGTGCGCGACGGCACGGCCGCCGTCGCAGACGACGTACCCCCGTCCGACCGCGCTACCTCGACCTGATATGCGTGCCCGTACGCAGCCTGGAACGGCGACCAGAAGGCGTGCTCTAGCCGCCCATCGCGCTTCTCAGCGATAAGCGAGTCCTGCCACACCCGCTTCTCGCCCGTCGCCAGGTCGGTCGAGGTCACCGTCGCATCGAGCTTCTCCCGCCCGTGTAGCTTCAGGCTCCCTTCGATGGGGAAAACGCGCACCCACTGCGTATCGAAGGCCGGCGTGAACAGGCCGTAGATGGAATACGGCGCGTCCGTTCCGATCACAGGGTTAACGTCCTCCTCACACCCGCCAGCAACCAGCGCCCCCGCCAAGACCATCCCCGAAACGAAAAACGCCCCAAAAAAACGTTTATACATCATGTATCAGTCCGATTCAACCTTCAACTCTGTCACGCCCTCACCCGCCCTCTCCCCCTTTCACTCCCTCTCTCTCCCTTTCACCCTCTCTCCCTTTCACCCTCTCCCCCTCGCCTTCCACTAAAACTCCACTTTCAACCCGAACGACGGCACGAGCGGCAGTTGATCCACCCGCTGGAGCGTGAAGACGTCCAGGTAGAAGATGTTGCGCCGGTCGTAGCTGTTGATCACGCTGCCCTGCAACGTGACCCGCGCCAGGTGAAGGTCGAACGTCCGCGCAAGGGAGAGGTCCAGGCGGTGGTAGGTGGGCAGCACACCATTGTACGGCCGCTCGTAGATGACCCGGCGGGCTGTCGGTACCTTCGAAGGCTCTACGATATCCTCGATGATCGTGAAGCCGTCGAAGCCGTAGGCGCGGCTGTAGGGCAGGCCCGAGCCGAACGACCAGCGCGCGCTCACGTCGAACCCGGCCAGCCGTGTGCTGAGCAGCGCGTTGAGCTGGTGGTGCCGGTCCTGCGGCGGGCGGTAGCGCATGTGCTCCACGCCGTACCAGAGCTTCAGGCTCGCCTGCTCCGCCTTGTAGATGGTATTCGAGTACCCGTAATTGATGAAGCCATACCAGCGCCCGGGCCGGAACTCCACCCGCGCGTCGAACCCGTTGGAAAATCCGCTGGCAGGCTGCAGCCGCGTCGTCAGGCGTGGAAACGCCGTCCACTCCGCGACGAACAGGTTGGAAATATCCTTGTGGAAACCCTCGATGGAAAGGTCGAGCCAGGGCGTGGGGCTGACGCGGTAGCCCAGGATGGCGTGCACGGCCTCGGCCAGGCGGCCCGCCCGCAAGTCCTGCTGCCTCATGGTCTTCCTCGGGATGTTCGTCCACACGGTGAATACGCTCGCCGCATCCCGGCGGTCGCTCAGGCCGACGACCTCCTGATGGTACAACCCGGCCGCGGCACTGATCTGGTGCTTCCCCCGTTCCCAGACCGCCCGAAGGCGAGGCTCCACGTACGGGTCGAACCGGACCTGGTAAAATTGCATCCGAACGCTCGGCTGTAAGCGAAGCCCCCCGCCGAGGTCGATGTTCGGCTCCAGATACATGGAAGCGCCGGTAAACTCCGACTGGTGCAGGGCAAGCCCCTGGAAGGTGCCCCCGAGCTCGCTGTTTATGTCGAACGATTCGATGGCCCACCCGGCGTCCACGTCGACGCGCTGGCCGGAGAAGCTCGCGTCCAGCGCCAGGGTTGTCGTGTGGACCGTCGACACCCGGTATGGTGCCGCCCGCGGCCCCTGCTCCTCGTGCAGGCGGGCGTCGGAGACGCGCAGGGTCGCCGTCACCGGCAGGATCTTCGGCAACACGACGTACCGGAGGCCCACCGCCTGGTTCTGCCAGCGAACCTCGTCCGGCGGCGCCCCGCCCGTGTCCTCGCCGATGACGCCCCGGTCATGCGTGTGCAGGCCCGAAATGGCGATCCGGCCGCGTTCGCCGATCCTGCCCTGTACCTTTGCGTATGCGTCGCCGAAGGAAAAAGGGAGATCCTCGTCGAGCATGCGCTCCGCCCCCTGCTCGATCGTAGAGACCCGCACCGACGCCAGGAACGAAACCTGGTCCGGCACGATCGGACCCTCCAGACTCGCCGAGCTCACGAACGGCGACGCCGTCGCGCTGCCCGCGAACCGCCGCTCGTTCCCGTTCCGTGTCGTGATGTCGAGCACCGAGGAGATGCGCCCGCCGAAGCGCGCCCCGAAGCCGCCCGCGTAGATGTCGGCCCGGTTGATGATCTCCGCCGGAAAGGCGGAATAGAACCCCAGCACGTGGAATGGCTGGTATACAGGCATGCCGTCGAGCAGTACCAGGTTCTGCGACGGCTCGCCGCCTCGAATGAAAAGCTGGCCGCCCCGGTCCCCCGTCGTCACCACGCCCGGCATGGCCGTCAGGTAGCCCACCAGGTCGGCCGAAAGGTCCGGCGCGGGGATCAACTCGATGTCCTCGGGCCGGATCGTCTGCCGCCCCGCCGTCACGTTCGCCGCGCCGTTGGAACGGTCGGTGGCGACGACCACCTCCTCCAGGTCCACGTCGGTCGGCTGTAGCCGGATGCTGTGCGTGCGCCGCTCCCCGGCCGCGAATACCAGCGTGTCCGTGTACGCGGCGTAGCCCAGGTAGGACGCCCGCAAAATGTACCGCCCGGGGTCGATCCCGGTGATGATGTAGGCGCCGTTCGGTCCGCTGACGTCACCGCGCGCCACCCCGTCCGCGCGCTGCAGCGCCACACTCACGAGTTCCAGCGGCTGCCCTGTGGACCGGTCGGTCACAAAACCGCTCAAGGTCGCCGTCTGCGCGTGCGCCTCCCCGGCGGCAATGAGCATCACGAGCGCCCCTGCAACGAGCCGCAGGCGCCGGTGTGATAAGATCATCTGAATCGAACGAAACGTGGATGGAGGATGGCAAACCGCAACGCGCGTCAGTCGTGCAAGACTACAGGGCTATGATGCCATATGCGGCACAATATACCGGATTCTGACCACCGGCGACCCTGAAACCGCAGGACAAGAATTATTGCCCTCCCTGAACACCCCCCTCGGCCTGATGACGCCAGCTCCTGGTACATACGCGGTCAGACCCGCTCATCCCATTCCCTCTCTCCCTCTCGTCCTTTCCCTCTCTCTTTCTCTCTTTCTCTCCCCCATCACCCTCCTCCCCCTCCCCTGACGCAGCCTCCTTGAGCGTCTGCGTCCCCGGAATGTGGGCCTTGCCCCACCGCACCACGGCCAGAAGGACGTCTCCCAGGGCCGTTCCCTTCGAGGTAAGCTGATAAGCGTACCGTACGGGGTGCTCCTGGTAGGCGGAACGCGCGATCACGCCCGCCGCCTCCAGCCGCCGCAGCCGGTCCGCCAGAATGTTGGTGGGGATCCCTTCCGGCGAAGCGAGCAGCTCCCCGTAGGTCGCCTTTCCGTGAAGCATGTCTCGAACGACGAGCAGCGACCACTTGTCGCCGACCAGGTCGAGCGTGTTTGCGATAGGACAACGCGATCGCGGAAACCCCTCCACTTTCGCCCTCTTTGATTTCATGCCTGGTGAACCCCTCTTTCGTTAGTCACTTGCATTCTGCAAGTCATTATACTACATTATCCGTTAACGTGCAAAATGCAAGTGACAGTATGAATAAAAAAGGAGGTCCGTATCATGGCAAACGCATCCTGGACACATACTACTCGGCTCGATGCTCCGGCGGCTCCCGGCGCAGGAGCATCCGTCGCCGTTGGACTCGCCGCCTGGTTCGCGCTCATCCTTCTCCTGGGTGCCGGCGAGGTGTTCGTAACGCCTGACGGGATTCCGCCGCTCGCACTGCTCGTCGCGGCAACCGTTCCCGTCATCCTCTTCCTCACCGGGTACTGGGTATCCCCACGGTTCCGCGCCTTCGTGCTCGCTACCGACCCGCGTTTCACGACGGGGATACAGGCGTGGCGGATCGGCGGCTTCGCGTTCCTGGTCCTGTACACGTACGGCATATTGCCCGGCTACTTCGCCTGGCCCGCAGGGCTCGGCGACATGGCGATCGGCGCCACCGCGCCCTGGCTGCTCGCCACCCTCATCCGCAAGCCCGGCTTCGCCGCGAGCAAGACCTTCGTAGTCTGGAATGTGCTCGGGCTGGTCGACCTGATCGCTGCGGTCAGCATGGGCGCGTTCGGCGCGCGTCTCGTCACCGACGCTTCGGCAGGGCTTAGCGCCGCGGCCCAGATGACGCATCTGCCGCTCGTGCTGGTCCCGGCCTTCTTCGTGCCGGCGTACGTCATGCTGCACCTGACGGCGCTCTTCCAGGCCCGCCACGTCGCCGGATGACCCGTCATTATCAGTGCTAAAAGCGGCACCCTGAGCCTGCTGGACTTCGGCGGGCCGCACGCCGGTGCCGACGGCCACCTGGCGCACCTCATCCCCTTCCGCCGCCACCTCAAGGAGAACGCGGAGGACCAGGTTCTCGCCCTCATGACCCAGGCCGGATTCGATAACCCTCAGATGGTCGGCCACGGCGCCCTGCTCCTCGGCGGCATCCGCATCAGCTACTTCCACTCTACAAACCCGCACGCCCCGCCGGATCGCGGACATCAGTAATCACCCATTAAGGAACGCCTCGATCAGCGTCGTCACCATAGCCGGTATCTTACTGTCCGTATCTATCGCGCAGATCTCCCCGATGTAATCCCCATGTCCGCCCGGCAGGATGGCCAGTTGAGCATGTGGCAGCGTGCGCGCTAACGACAGCGCATGTTCCGCACGCACCACCTCGGCATCACCGTTGATGACCAGCGCCGGCGCCTGAATGGCCTGTATATCCGCGTCGTCGATATCCTTGAAAGCCACCATTCTGGCGACGTCCCGGTCAAACATCGCCTGTAGTCCGTTCGGGTCCGGATTGGCTTCCAGGTAGGCATCCTTCAGCGGCTGGGGCATCGTCTCCAGGGAGGCATGTTGAAACCCTTCAAAGAAGCCGGGCTGCATACCGTCGCGTCTATACGTAGTAGAGGCCAGCACCAGCTTGTTCACCACCCCCGGATGCCGGATGGCAATCTGCAAGCAAGTCGTGCCCCCGTTGCTGAAGCCCATGAAATCCGCTTTGTCGGCGTGGAGCTGTCTGAGCAGGGCCGCCACGTCGTCGGCGTCCTGCTCGAAGCTCAAAGGCCGGTCGATGTCCGGCGTATGCCCGTGGGCCTGCAACTCTACAGCGATCACCTGGTGCGTTTTCGCCAGTTCCGGCAG
>DASSAV010000577.1:0-4377 GCA_035699265.1 Rhodothermales bacterium | reverse complement strand
TTTTGTTAAAGTCGAACTCAACGGAGTCGTCGTACAGGACAACGTCGAAGTCACCGGCCCCACGCGCTCCGCCGCCTTCACCGACGAAATGCCGATGGGGCCGCTCATGCTCCAGGGCGACCACGGCCCGGTGGCCTTTCGCAACATCCGCTATAAGTTGATAGGCCAGAACCGGGTTACGCTCGCCGATCTGAAATATGAATTGCGCAACGGCGTGTTCAAGAGCACGGAAGACTATGCGAACCTTCGGCCCGTAAAAACCGGCATGGAGGACGGATTGCAGTGGAATGCGGGCGGCGTGCCGGATACGTTCGCGCTCACCCACACCGGCACCATCACCATCCCGGCCTCCGGCGAGTACCTGTTCAGCCTCGGCCTGGACTGGATCGGCGACGACCCCCATTTCACCGGGCAGATCGTCGGCGGCGCCGACCTCATCATCGGGGGCAAAGAGGCGTTGCACCATTCGGGCAAAAGCTGGATGGAGTCGCAGACGGTGCACCTGGACGAGGGGACCTACCCGTTCACGCTGACCTACTTCAAGAACCGGGCGTGGACCGAGCCCAGCATGCGCCTGGAGGTGGAGGGGCCGACGGTTGCCGCGCAGATCCTGAATGCCCCCGGCACTTTCCTGGAGCCGGACGTCGTGGACCACATCCTCGTGCGCCCCGAGAATCGGACCCGGCTTCAGCGGAGTTTCGTCAAGCATTACGGGCGTGAGTTCGTCGACGCCGTCAACGTCGGCGAGCCCAGCGGTGTCAACTACACGCTCGACCTCTCCAGCGACGCGCTCCTGTACGTCTGGAAGGGGGGCTTCATCGACGCCACGAACATGTGGCACAGCCGTGGCAATGAACAGATCGCCATCCCGCTCGGCAGCGTCGTTAACGTGTCGGCTGCCCCGAGTGTGGCCGTGCTGCCGTCCCGGAACGCGCCCTGGCCCGACTCGATTTCAGGGACTTATCCGCTGAAGGGCTACAGGCTCGACCCGGACGGCCGCCCGACGTTTCTGTTCTCGATCAACGGACTCCACGTGGCGGACAAGATCACGCCGGGTGGCGACGGACGCACCTTGACGCGCCATCTGGCCGTCCAGGGCACGAGCCAGGACGACCTCTGGGTGCGGCTCGCCGTTGGCGACGAGATCACGCCCCGGCAGGACGGCCTGTACGACGTTGAAGGGCGGTATTACGTGCAGGTGCCCGGCAGCGAGGCTGCAATGCTCCGTACGCAGGGCGGCCGGCAGGAACTGCTCTTGCCAGTGAAGCTCTCTTCCGGCCAGGCGGAGGTAGACTACACGTTGATCTGGTGACCCTCCCCCGCGCATTGCCGCTTTTGCCCTATAGAATTCAGACGAATCATGAAAGCTCCGTTCTCATCCAATAAGGTCTGCGCCCGTGCATTGTTGCTCCTCGCATTGGCGCTGGCCTTGCCGCAGGAGATGCCTGCGCGCGCGCAGGCGCCCGCGACCGAAACCGACTACTACGAGATCAAGACGGTGCCCATCCCGCAGGGCGTGATCCTGGAGGTGGGCGGCATGGCGCTCCTCCCTTCCGGGGCGTTGGCCGTTTCCACACGCCGGGGCGAGATATGGATCGTGGAAGACCCTTACCGGCTGGGCGGCTCCGATCCGCACTTCCGGCTGTTCGCGCAGGGGCTCCACGAACCCCTCGGGCTGGCCTACCGTGACGGCGTGATCTATGCCACGCAGCGTAGCGAGCTGACCCGCATGAAGGATACGGACGGGGACGGCCGCGCCGACGTGTTCGAGACCGTCTACTCGTGGCCGCTCTCCGGCAACTATCACGAGTATTCCTACGGCCCGATCATCCGCCCCAACGGAAACATGATCGTCAACCTGAACCTGGGCTGGATCGGGTACGGTGCCAGCCTTGCGAAGTGGCGGGGGTGGACGATCGAGATCACGCCGGACGGGGAGATGACGCCCATCGCTACCGGCCTGCGCTCCCCCGCCGGGTACGGTCTGACGAAAGACGGCGACCTCTTCTACGCCGAAAACCAGGGCGACTGGGTGGGCTCCGGCCGGATCTCGCTCGTAGAGAAAGGCGATTTCCTCGGCAACCCCGCCGGGCTGCGCTGGACGAGCGAGCCGGGATCGCCGCTCAGCCTGAAGCCGGAGGATGTGCCGGACACCGGCGAGCCGCTCTACGAGGTGGCCAAGCGCGTACCTGAACTCAAACCGCCCGCCGTGTGGGTGCCGCACGGCATCCTCGGCATCTCGACGTCCGACATCCTCCAGGATACGGTCGGCGGGGCGTTCGGACCGTTCGAGGGGCAGTTGTTCGTAGGCGACCAGGGGCACAGCATCATTAACCGCGTATTCCTGGAGAAGGTGGACGGCGTTTTCCAGGGCGCCGTGTTCCCCTTCATGGAAGGCTTTCAGTCCGGCGTCTTTCGCCTGCGCTGGGGCAAGGACGGCTCCATGTTCGTCGGCCAGACCAGCCGTGGATGGGACGCGACGGGCAAAGCTCCTTTCGGACTGCAGCGCATCGTGTGGAGTGGCAAGACACCCTTCGAACCCAGGTCCATATCCGCCCGTCCAGATGGCTTCGAGATCACGTTCACCAGGCCGGTGGACCGGGCCACGGCGTCTGACCCTGCCTCCTACGCAGTGACAAGCTTCACATACATGTACCACCACATTTACGGAAGCCCGGTCATCAATCAGGAGCCGATGCCCGTGCGGGCAGTTGAGGTTTCGGAGGACGGCCTGCGCACGCGCATCGTCCTGGACAGCCTGCGCCTCGGGTACATCCACGAAGTCACGATGGCGGGCGTACGCTCGGCCGACGGCTTGCCGCTAGTGCACGACACGGGCTATTACACCGTCAACCGCATTCCCTCCGGTCCGCGCCTCGCCGTGACGCCTAACAACCGTGCCGCGGCCGGCCCTGAAATCGCCAGCCGGACGCCCGTAGTGACCGTCTCTACACCGGTAGCGCAGGCCAAGCGCGTCACCAGCATGCCTGCTTCGTGGGGCGGCAAAGTGGATGCGTCGGTCGAGGTGGCTACGCTACCCGGCATGCGGTACGACCTCCCGTCGTTCGACGTGAAGCCAGGCGCCCACGTGCGGCTCACGCTGAACAACAATGACGACATGCTGCACAACATCGTCGTAGTAAAACCCGGCACGGCCGACGATGTGGCGAAGGCAGCACTGGGGCTCGGACTGAAGGGATCGCAGATGAACTACGTTCCGAATTCCGGCGACGTGCTTTACCACACCAACCTGCTCCAGCCCGAAACCTCGGAGAGCATCTTTTTCACGGCGCCGACCGAGCCGGGCGAGTACACGTACATCTGCACCTTCCCCGGCCACTCCGCCACCATGCGCGGCATCATGCGGGTGGTGGGTTGACCATCGACGACCGACCGCAGACCGCCGGGGCCGCTTCATTGAAAAGGCCGTTTTGAATGACACATACCTGCGCATCACGGGGCGGGGGGTGCGGGAGATTCGGGAGAAAGGCTCGCGGTTTATTGCTGAAGCCATTCCGGTGACGTCTTCGGAAGAGGTGAATGCGGAGTTTGAGGCGATCCGCAAGCGGGAGTTCAAGGCCACGCATCACTGCTATGCATTCCGCCTCGCACCAGACGGGACCGTGTTCGGATTCAGCGATGCCCGTGAGCCGGTAGGTACCGCCGGTCCACCGATCCTGCAGCGGATCGAAGCGAGAGGACTGGTGGACACGCTGGTCGTGGTGACCCGCTACTTCGGCGGCAGGAAGTTGGGCACCGGCGGTCTGATCCGCGCCTACGGCGATGCCGCCGCCGAAGTCCTGAATGCCTGTCCCGTGGCCGAGCACGTCCTGCGCGTTCCGCTGCGGCTTCGGTTCGACTACCCCGACACCTCACCCGTCTTGCACGTGCTCAGCCGGTTCAACGCCGAGATACGGGATACCCGCTATGCGGAGGGTACCGAGTTGATCGTAGGCGTCCGGCGCTCGCAGGTGGATGCTTTTCGAGACGCCTATCGCGAGGCATTGGGGGGACGGGCCGAGGCGGAAATGATACGGGCACCGTGATCTTGTTCAGCCGAAGGCAGGAGCCTTGAGGCCGTCGAAACGATACGTGCGGGCGAAATGCGTATGCCCCACAAGTCGCCGGTCCGAGACATCAAACTTATGACCTCCTTGCAACGCTTGAGAGCATAGCGTAGAATGGGCGCTAGAGGCCATGGCAGAATCAAACCGCTCAGGACAGAGATGACATACTTGCGTCCCTTCACGCTGGCGCTTCTCGTGGTAACACTTGGCGGTTGTGCGACGAACGCGCCCCAACTCGGCAGCGACACAGCCGCTCCGGCCGCTCAGAAGCCCCGGGTCGTCGTCACCACGGATCCCGAACTCGACGACT
>DASSAV010000576.1:0-3704 GCA_035699265.1 Rhodothermales bacterium | reverse complement strand
CGCGGGCTTCGACCAGGACGAGTTTCAGAGCCTGGTGGTGGGCTCGGAGAAAGTTGCAGGCATCATCGGCGACCGCCGCATACAGGCCGCCACGCTCACGGGCAGCACCGGTGCGGGGCGCTCGGTGGGAGGGGCCTCCGGGAAGGCCATCAAGCCCAGTGTGCTCGAGCTGGGTGGGTCCGATCCGTTCATCGTCCTGGCCGACGCCGACCTTGACAAAGCCGTGGGTACCGCCGTGCAGGCGCGGATGCAGAACAACGCCCAGAGCTGCATCGCGGCCAAACGGTTCATCGTGGAGGAGCCCATCGCCGACGCCTTTACAGAGCGCTTCGTACGAAAGATGGAGGCGTTGAAGATCGGCGACCCGATGGACGAGGCGACGGACGTCGGCCCCCTCGCGCGCGGCGACCTGCGGGACGACATCCACGACCAGGTACAACGCTCATTGAAGGAAGGCGCGCGCCTGCTGACCGGCGGCCAGAAGATCGACGGCCCCGGCTTCTATTACAGGCCGACGGTGCTGGCGGGCGTGAAGCCGGGCATGGTGGCATTCGAGGAGGAGATTTTCGGTCCGGTGGCGTCCGTCTCCGTCGCCCGCGACGCGGAACACGCCGTAGCGCTCGCCAACCGCACGGTCTTCGGGCTGGGCGGGGCGGTGTTTACGGAGGACCGGGCGAAGGGCGAGCAAGTGGCGCTGCGGCTGGAGGTCGGCTGCGCGTTCGTGAACGGGATGGTGAAATCCGACCCCCGCCTTCCATTCGGCGGGGTCAAGGAGAGCGGATACGGGCGGGAGCTTTCGTATTTCGGGATTCGGGAGTTCGTGAACGTGAAGACGGTCTGGATCGGATAGTGCGGCAGTTGCGTTACACGGCCCCCTGCTTTCCATGCCGCTGCGGTTCAAAGATTATTACCTTTGCCCCGGCCCGGCCGTATTAGCTTTGCGCACGTATGTATCCTCGACGTTACCCCGGCCCCGGCTTCCCGCTCCTCCATCTGGCGGCATTACTCGGCCAGGCAGTGATTGCAGCTTTCTTGCTGCTGCACGTTGCGGCGTGCGGCCGGCCGGAGGCGGCACCCGTTGCGGACGCGGTGGACAGCTCCGACACGCGCACGAGGGACATCTACCAGCTTACGTCGGGAACCGATAGCCTGGACCGGTTTGCGGCGGCGCTCAAGGCGACGGGGCTGGACGAGAAGCTTTCCGGGTACGGGCCGTGGACGGCGTTCGTGCCGTCCGACCGCGCCTTCGCCGAAAATGCGGACCTGGTGGATACGATGTTCCGCGCGTCCCTCGTGGATTCCCTGCGCAAGCTCTTGAAATATCATATCGTGCGTGGGCGGATCGACACGAGCGACGTACGGCAGTCGCGGGGGGACTCGCTGCGCCTGAGCACAATGGTCGACCGGCCCCTCACGATGCGGTTCTGGAAAGACAACGTCCTGACGGTTGCGGGGAAGCGGAGCCGGGCGCACGTGTTGAAAGAGATCGAGACGCAGAACGGCATCATTTACGTCATCAGCAACGTGCTGATGCTGCCTCCTCCGGATACGAGCGCTTCGCGCGGGCTCGTATTCTTTTAATCACGCGCGGCTATCCGGCTGACGCCTTTTATGATGAACCCCACCCCTACCGGATGCCGAACGATTCGTTTCGACCTGGCAGGCTTGCTCGTGCTCGGGCTGCTCGCGTTCGGGACGGCGGCGTGCCATTCGGGTAGGGACGGAGCCTCGCGCGCCGCTGCCGACGGCGCGGGGGCCGATACGGTGGACGTGCTCCGCAGGCTGACGGTTCTGGACGTGCTGCGGAGCGACGACCGATTCAGCGCCTTCACGTCGGCGGTAGACTCCGCCCGCGTGGAGGGGCAACTGACCGGCCGAAATCCCGTCACTGTGTTCGTCCCGACGAACGATGCCTTTGCTGGGGTGGCGCGCGGCATCAGCGGCGCCCGGAACCGGCCGCGCCTGCGAGCGATTCTGTTGCACTACGTGGCCGGCCGGAACCTGACCGACGACGTGCTCCGGCAACGCGATTCGTTGCGGGTGGCGAGCCTGGAGGGGGAGCGCCTGACGATCCGGCACGACAGCGGCGGAACGTTCGTGAACGGAGTGCCGCTGCGCAACGCTTCGATTACGGTCGGGAACGGGACGGTCCACGTCCTGAATGGCGTGCTGAATCCGCCCCTCGATGCACCGGGGGCGATTACGCCCCCTGCCCGAACCGGGCCGTCTCGTTCTTCGCCCGCCCGGCGCCCCAGCCCTGCCCTCCCGGATTCAGGTACCGCTGACTGACCACCGGTAGCGGCCGTATCGAACCTTCGATATCGTTGAGAACAGACGATGCCCACGTTGACCTTTCGGTCCCGCATTCAGGCCCCTGCCGAACAGGTCTTCACCTGGCACGAGCGCCCGGGCGCCTACGAGCGGATCACCCCGCCGTGGGCGGACATCGAATTGAAAAAATTCGAGGGGATTCGAGAGGGAGACCGGGCCGTCCTGCGCGTCCCCCTCGGCCCGATGCACGTGAAGTGGGTAGCGGAGCACCAGGAGTATGAGGAGGGGCGGCAATTCACAGACGTGCAGGTGAAGGGGCCGTTCAGCCGGTGGGAGCACGTCCACCGCGTGGAGCCCGACGGCCCGGACGCATGCTATTTGATAGACGAGATCGACTTCGACGTGCCGCTGGGCAAGATCGGCGAGGGCCTGACCGAACACCGTGCCCGGCACCGGCTGGAGCGACGGTTCGCGTTTCGGCACCGGGTGATGCAGCACGACCTGGAGGTCCACTGCAAGTACAGCCGCCGACCGCTCCGCGTAGCCGTGTCAGGCTCACACGGCCTCATCGGGTCTCACCTGGTCGACTTCCTGACGAGCGGCGGGCACGAGGTCGTCCGGCTGGTCCGCTCGAAGCCGGGAGCGGGCGAGGTGTACTGGAACCATCGTGAGGGCGAGATCGAAGCGGAGAAGCTGGAGGGGATGGACGCCGTCGTGCACCTGGCCGGGGAAAACATTTTTTCGCTGCGGTGGACGGACGACAAGAAGATGCGGATCATGCAAAGCCGGGCGCGGGGCACCCGGCTGATCGCCGAGGCGCTGGCAAAGCTAAAGAACCCACCCGCCGTGCTCCTGTCGGCCTCCGCCATCGGATATTACGGCGACCGGGGTTCCGAGATGCTTACGGAATCATCGTCGCCCGGAGACGACATGTTCCTCTCGCTGGTGGCGCAGGAGTGGGAGCAAGCCTCGGAGCCTGCGGCGGAAGGCGGGATCCGGGTGGTGAACCCGCGGATGGCGGTCGTCCTTTCCCCTGCAGGCGGCGCGCTGGAACTGATGCTGCCGGTGTTCAAGATGGGCCTCGGCGGGCGGGTCGGGACGAAACACCAGTTTTTTAGCTGGATCGGCCTGGACGACGTGCTGTACGCCCTATACCACTGCATCTGGACGGACGCCGTGCAGGGAGCCGCCAACTTCTCTTCCCCTGAGCCGGCCACCATGCCGTCGTTCACGAAGACGCTGGCGCACGTGCTCTCCCGCCCGGCCTTTCTGAACCCCCCTACCCCACTCGTGCGGCTCGTATCCGGCGAGGCGGCCGAAGAACTCATCCTCCCCAGTGCCCGGGTCCTTCCGCAGAAACTGCTGGATACCGGCTATCAGTTTGCGTATCCCGCTCTGGAGGACGCGCTCCGGCACCAGTTGGGGCACCCGGA
>DASSAV010000575.1:0-2205 GCA_035699265.1 Rhodothermales bacterium | reverse complement strand
GGGGTGACGCCCCACGCATCGTCTGCCGTGAACCGGTGTGGGGACAGCGGCGGGGTTACGGCCGTGAAGGGCTGCGTGGGCGAGGCTTCCTCTCCCGGAATGTCGCTCTTCGGGACGGGTCGTTCTTCGACCGGAAACAATGGCTGCCCGGTGGCGCGGTCGAGCACGAACAGCATCCCGGTTTTGGGCGCGGCCAGTACGGCAGGGACGGGCTTGCCGTCGCGCACGACGGTCGCGAGGGCAGGGGGCGCGGCCACGTCGTAGTCCCACAGGTCGTGGTGGGTCGTCTGGAAGCTCCAGACGACGTGGCCGGTAGCCGCGTCGAGGGCGGTCACCGAGTTGGCGTAACGGTTGTCACCGAGGCGGAGGGCGCCGTAGTAGTCGGGGCTGGGGCTTCCGGTGGGCACGAATACCAGGTTGCGCTCCGGATCGGTGACGAGCACCGACCATGCGTTCGCTCCGCCGGTCCTGTGGGCGTCCTCCCCCTGCCAGGTATTGTAGACGGGGTCGGCCGGATCCTGCGGGACCGGGTCCCACGTCCAGCGGAGTTCGCCGGTACGGGCGTCGAAGGCCCGCACTTCGCCGCTCGCGGCGTCTGGCCGGCTGTTATCGGCCACGGCAGAGCCGACCACGACCAGCCCATTAACGACGGCCGGAGGCGACGTCTGTTCATACTCCTCCGGCCAGTCTGGTGCATTGCGAAGCCCTTTGCGAAGGTCGACTACACCCTCCGATCCGAAATCGGTACAGGGGCGCCCGTTTGCGGCATCCACGGCGATGAGGCGGGCATCTACCGTGGCGATGAAGATGGTGCGGCGACAGGCGCCCGAGTCGGGTGCGGACGGGTCGAGCCACGTGGAAACGCCACGGTTGGCGAAGTCGCCGAAATGGAGGTTTGGGTCCAGTCCGGCATCGTACCGCCACCGCTCAGTGCCGGTGACCGGGTCGAGCGCGATGACCTTACCCAGCGGCGTGCCGATGTACATCGTGCCGTCCACCACCAGCGGCGTCGCCTCGAACGATCTTCCGCGATCCGTCGACGTGGGTACGCCCGCTTCTCCGGTGTGGTACGTCCAGGCAACCTGGAGCGACCTCACATTATCCCGATTGATCTGGTCGAGTCCGGCGTAGCGTGCCCCGCCGGGGTCGCCTCCGTACGAGGCCCACTCGCCCGGCCTGGCCGGTGTATTCGACTGCGGGGGTTCCGCCTCAGAAAAGCGGCAGCCGCCGATCAAAGCTGCGCACACGAGGAAGATGGTCAGGGCTGGTGTCCAGGTCTGACCCCTGTGCCTGCGCTCGGGGTGTGACGGCGCGCGTAGTGTGTTCATGGAGGGTGTCAGGGGTGCCTTCTGGATGTGGAAGTCCTGCATCGAGCAGACGGTACGGTTGTGGGCGGGCGTAAGTTACGTCGCGTGAGCTCCCTCGACCACCTTGCACGGTTATTCCAGTGCGGCGAATCCGGTGGTGAGGAAGGGGTTTGTCTTCCGCTCCCGGCCAATGGTGGTGGCGGAGCCGTGGCCGGGATAGACGTTCACGTCGTCACCCAGGGGAACGAGCTTCTGAAAGATGGATTGCATCAACTGGGGCAGGGAGCCCATCCAGAGGTCGGTTCGGCCGATGGAACCCTGAAACAGCACGTCACCGGCGATAACCAGATGGTGGGACCTGTCGTAAAGGCAGATCGAGCCGGGGGAGTGGCCGGGCGTGTGGAGGACGTTCCAGGTTGCATCGCCGAAGGCGACCATGTCCCCCTCTTCCAGAAAGCCCCCCGGCTCGGGCGGCGGTGGAACGGCTATGCCGAACAGCTTTCCCTGTTCTTCTGCCCTGTGCAGGAGGGGAAGGTCGGCCCGGTGCACCTGCCAGCCGAGACCGAAATGGTCGGCATAGAAGGCACAGTCGAGGATGTGGTCGATGTGGGCGTGGGTCAGGAGCAGGTGTTTGACCGTGAGTTCTTCCTGATCGACGTAGTCGAGGACGGCCGTGCGCTCCGACTCGGTATGGCTGCTCGGGTCGATCAGGACGGCCTCACCGGCGTCGTGGCAGACGTAGCAGTTTGTCTGGAAAGGGTTAAATGTGAAGGACTTGACGGTCATATGGAGTGTTGAGGTGTTCAGGTGTTGATGTGTTATCGGGTCGGAGGTTGGGATACCTCGCAGGATAGGAAGGAAAAGATCCGGTGTCGAGGTTGTGTTTGTAACCCATTCG
>DASSAV010000574.1:0-6073 GCA_035699265.1 Rhodothermales bacterium | reverse complement strand
GTTGCAGCCGGGGTCGTACATCCAGGCGGTGCTGTACTACAAGCCTACGCGGGATTTGCAGAACCTGAGTGAGACCTCGCACGTCCGCCCGCTGCTGCACACGGCGCAGGATCTGGGGCGGATCACGATTGCGCTGCGGGTGGTGGAACTGATGAACGCGCTGATGCAGCCGGAGCAGGTGGTTCCGATGGTGTTCAACCTGCTGGTCCAGGTGCTGGGGCGGCTCAACGATGCGACGGAGCGGACGGACAACCTGCTGCCGTACTTCCAACTCCGGCTGGGGTCGGTCCTGGGGTTTGCACCGGCGATCGACCGGGAGGAGGTGCGAAGCTTGCCGGAGGAGGGGGGGTTGCTCCTGCTGGAGACGGGCGCAGTGGTGGGCCACTCGGTGGCGTACGGGGCGTGGCGGCGGGGGTCGCGGGGGGCGCTGCGGGCGTTTGCGATCTGTGCGCGGGCGGACCTGGAGGATGTAATGCGGATGACGCTCAAGCCGGAGATCCGCTCGGAGGTGGAGCGCCTGGTGGAGGATTACCTGCGGTATCACCTGGAGGATGCGTATCCGTCGCGCAGCCGGAAGGTGATCGAGCAGTTAGCGGTCAGGTAGATCTTTGTGCTTGGTTCTTTGTGCTTGGGGGTTTTAGGGTTGGGGGTCAGGACTGGACAGGGGTTACGATGTTTACTTCGCGTTCGATGGTGAAGGGGTGCTCGAAGTCGCCGCGGACGTGGCTCCAGTGGTGGGCGAGGTCGAGGACGTGCCGCACGTCTGCCTCGGGGGCGGTGCTTTCGGCGGTGATGCGGTAACGGATGGCACGCCACCGGGCGGGGGGGTCGCCTACGGCGAAGAGGACGCGGGCGTCGCTGTCGAACTCCACATCGACGGTGAGATCGTCGATGGGCACGTCGAGTTTTGCGGCGAAGAGGCCCACCATGACGGCGAGGCAGCTTCCGAGGGCGCCGGCGGCGAGGTGGCCGGGCTTGGGCCCGGTCTCGTTGCCGCCGACGTTTTTCGGCATGTCTGTGGTAAACTTCCAGGGGCCGACCTCGATGTCGCAGGCGAGCCCGTCGCGCAGGTGGATGCTGGCGCTGCCGGTCTTGAGCCCTATAGCGGGGTTCTCGGTCAGTTTTCGTTCGTTGCGCTCGAAGGCTTCCTTGATGGTGCTGGTGTCGGCCATAGGGGTTATCGGTTAGAAGTGGACAGTTGTGTCCGAGTGTTCAAGTGTTGGCGTGTTCACGTGTTAGAGGGTGGTGGGGGCGAGGGTTTGTGGCTACACCTGCGCAGGTTGGAGTCCTGCGGGTACGGACGCGGGTTCTGCCGGGTGTCCTCTTACTCGGGGAAGGTCCGCACTATGTCGGCGTAGGCGCAGGTGACCTTCGGGTTGAAGTTCTGGAAGGTGCCGCGCGGGTTGTGCTTCCAGGCCCAGGCGTGGAGCGCCCAGACGTCGTACGTTTCGTTTTGCATGAACGGACGCCCGAAGAGGGTGGGCGGAGCGGCGTCGCGCGGCCGGATCGAGAACGGGATGATGTACTCGACAGCCACCAGACGGAGCCTGCCGTTGGCCTGCGGCTCGTAGACGATGAGCTCAGGCTGGGTGACGATGACCGTATCGTCGACGAGGCCCGGATTGAACCGGTGGACGCCCATGCCGCCTAACTCAGCGTGGGTCAGGCATTCGGGAGGGAACTGGACGTTCCAGCCTGCGGCTTCCGCTTTCTCCACGTCGTGAAAGGCTGCCGTCGCGCGGCGCAAGGCTGCGAGTTGTCGATTCGCCGATTGGCCGTCCTGGCCCCTTAGCGCAGCCGATCCGGCGGCGGTGTTGGCGGCGGCGTTCGCGTCCACTGTGCCCTCCCGGGCTTCAGAGGGTAGGTCGCAGCCCGCGGTGAATAGCAGTGCGGCGAGGGTGAGCAGGCCGATGCCGAAATGTGTCCTTACGCAACTGGCGACTTTGCTGCTGGTCATGTGATCACCTCCGATGGATTGGCTGGAAGGAGTAAGGGGGGCAACGCACGCGCGCTCGTACCGGGTACATGCACGCACCTCGTGCTGCCGGTACGGTACAGGCGATTGTCCGACGATCGCAGGTAAGATAGCGGGGGAATTCGACCGGGGATTGATCGAGACGCTCCGATCTTTTGCCCAGACGCCATTTTGGAAGTATGGGCGTGTGGGGGATATGGAAATGGCCTGGGGTCGTGAACCGGAGGGGGCGTGGCCTGTACAACCCGCTCCACCGGAAGCCGCCCCAGGTCCATAGATGAAGCCCGTCCAAACGATCCGCCTGAGCGTGATCCTGAGCATCGTGGTGCTCGCCATGAAGTACGTGGCGTACCGGCTGACAGGGTCGGTATCGCTGTACTCGGACGCGCTGGAGTCAGTCGTGAACGTCGTGGCGGCGGTCGTGGCACTGGTGGCCGTCCGCCTGGCGAGCATGCCGCCGGACATCAACCACCCGTACGGCCACACGAAGGCTGAGTATTTCTCGGCGGTCGTGGAGGGGGCGCTTATCCTGTTTGCCGCTGCCGAGATCGTCCGGTCCGCCTGGCTCCGCATGTTCGAACCCGTGCCGCTGACGGACCTGGACGTGGGCCTCGGCATTTCGCTCCTGGCGACGGCATTGAACGCCGCCCTCGCCGTGCTCCTCGTGCGGAGCGGGCGGCTCCAGCGATCGCCCGCACTGGTGGCCGACGGGCGCCATCTGCTTACGGACGTATCGACGACGGTAGGCGTACTGGTGGGGATCGGACTGGCCGGGATCACCGGGTGGTGGGTGCTCGATCCGATCCTGGCCATCGTAGTCGCGCTCAACATCCTGCGCGTCGGTTACCGGCTCGTGCGCGAGTCGGTGGGCGGCCTGATGGACGAGAGCCCGTCCGACGCCGAGATGGAGGAGATCCAGAAGACCATCACCACGCACATGGCGGGCGCCATCGAAGCGCACGCCCTGCGTGCGCGTCACGCCGGGCGCAGCTCGTTCATCGAGTTCCACCTGGTGGTATCGGAGGACGTATCGGTGGGCACGTCACACGCGATTTGCGACCGGATCGAGGCGGCCCTGCACGAGCACGTGCCCGGCAGCATCGTGACGATCCACGTGGAGCCGGAGAACAAGGCCAAGTACCAGGGTGCGGTGTCGCGGCTGGGCACGTAGGCCCGGGTTTGGGAAAGGGTGAGAGGAAGAGAGAAAGAGAGGAGGAGCCTACGAGACGAAGAGGGTACGGGGGCAGGGCGGCCTTACGGCGGGGGGGTGCGGGCGAGCATGAGGTAGTTGCCCAGAAGGGCCAGGAACGTGGTGCGGGGGGTGTGGGCGGTCTCGGCGGCGAGCTTCACACGGAGACGGGCCAGGGGCGAGGCATGGGGCTCGAAGTGGAGGATCGGCTTTCCGAGGATGCTGACGAAGCGCCACCGGGGGCTCCAGAGTCCTTCGCGCACCCAGACGTACGCGCTGCCGTTCGCGCATTCGAGCACGCTGCTGATCGCATCGCGCTCCTGGAGCACGGCATATTCTTTCCCGAGCTGCCGTATGGTGACGGTCTCGTCTATCTTTTCGCGGCGGAAGCTCCAGAGGCCCTCGGCTGAGGCCGCCAGGGCATCGGAACACGTGAGCCCCTTGAAGCGGAGGGTAGCGACCACGCGGTCGCCTGCCCATAATTCGTAGGCGGGCCGCATCCAGTGAGGCTGAATCCAGACCAGGACGCCGGCTCTCGCTTCTGCGAGGGGGACGAGGGGGTGTTCCAACTCTCTCGGAGCATGAAACTCGTCCGGCGCATGTGCTCCGAATGCATAAGAGAGGGCTCCTTCCATATCCGCGCAGAAGACGTCCGGAGGCGCCTCATCAGATCGAGTTTTACATATTGGGCATCGCCGTGCGTTACCGCCGGGGAATCGGAAAGCTCCGGAGCGGTCGCAGACATTCCACGCCGGTAACGAGCGTGCCAGAGTAGATACGGGGTGTAGGAGAGAAAGAGAGGGGGAAAGGGGGAGAGGACGAGGGAACGAGAGTATGAGGGTGCGGGGGTGTTCGCGTGAAGTGTGTTCGAGGATCAGGTATCACGTGGAGCGGACGAGGGCTATCTGGAGGTCCATGACGTTCGTGTGGGTGGGGCCGGTGGCGAGGAGGGATCGCGCTTTTTCGAAGAAGGGGTAGGCGTCGTTCCGGGCGAGGAAGAGTTCGGGCATGAGCCCGGCGTTGCGCGCCGCGCGGGCCGTGCGTTCCGTCACCCAGGCGCCTGCGGCGTCGGTGGGGCCATCGCGCCCGTCGGTGCCGCCGCTGAGAAAGACGACGGGGCGCCGGCATCCTTCGAGCGCGAGGGAAGCGGCCAGGGCAAGCTCCTGGTTCCGGCCGCCCCTGCCCGTGCCGCGCACGGTAACGGTCGTCTCGCCGCCCCAGAGGAGGCAGATGGGGTGCTCGTTCAGGAGGCCGCGGGCCACCTCGGCCTGCTGCCTGCCGATGGTCCGGGCCTCTCCGGTGATGCAATCGGACAAAAGGTATACGGCGTACCCGAGGTCGCGCGCCCTGGCCGCAGCCGCAGCCAGGGCCGTCCGGTTGCTGCCGATCAGCTCCGTGCGCGTATGTGCGAAGAGGGTGAGGTCCGGCTTGGGGGTCTCCAGCGACACATCGCGGCAGCCCGCTTCGAGATGGGCGCGGACGGAGCGGGGCACTCGCTCCAGGAGATCGAAATCAACCAGCACCTGGACCGCCTGC
This sequence comes from Rhodothermales bacterium, assembly GCA_035699265.1. Lineage (GTDB taxonomy): Bacteria > Bacteroidota > Rhodothermia > Rhodothermales > DASSAV01 > DASSAV01. The sequence goes on along the minus strand of DASSAV010000574.1, from coordinate 1,373 downwards.
GCGAAGGTAGAAGCATCGGGAACGGTGGGGCCGCTGGCGATGACAGACAGATCATCCCCCACCACATCGGATACGACGAGGGCGAGGGTCTCGGCCGGGGCCGCCGCTTCGGCGAGGCGGCCGCCGCTGACGCCGGAGATGTGCTTTCGGACGGTATTCATGGCGTGGATGTCCGCCCCGGCTTCGAGGAGCAGGCGGAAAGTGTTCCGGGCATTGTCGAGCGAGACGCCCTCGACGAAGTCGGCGCAGAGGGCGGTGCCGCCCCCGGAGATGAGGACGAGGAGGAGGTCGTCCTCGCCGCACTGGAGGGCCGCCTGGAGGATGCGGCGGGCGGCCCGCACGCTGGCGCGTGTCGGCAGGGGGTGTCCTCCCTCCACGACTTCTATCCGCAGCGGCCGGGGCAGGAAACCAGGCAATGTGCGGGTATATCCTTCGGGCACGACAACCAGGCCGTCCGTGACAGGCCGCCCGATCTGGCGTTCCACGACCCCGGCCATCGCCATTGCGGCTTTGCCCATGCCGACGACGACGATCCGGCGGTAGTCCTCAACCGCGCGCCGGAGGGAGCGTTGCCAGAGCACATCCTCCAGCAGCCGGTCCGCCTGAACGGAGCGGACGGCTTCGTGGAAGATGGTGCAGGCATCGGCTACCGGTTCGGGCATGGGGGAAAGGGAGAAAGGGGAAAGGGTGAGAGGGGGAAGGAGTCCAGGAATCTACGAGACGAGGAGGGTAGGTAGGGTGTGCGATTTTGGGGATCAGGGGGTTGCGCGATGAATCAATTGCGTCCGAAGTTGTAGGCGAAGCTGACGAGGGGGGCGAAGGGCCAGCCTCGTATGTGTTTTGCTGCCTCAAACGACGTGACGAGACCGAGGTCTGCCGCCAGCCGGTCGCCGAAGAAACGGACGGCCCCAGAGACGACAACGTCGCCCTCGAATCCGAGAACGAAGTAGTTCTCGGAGATCAGTTTGATGCTGTTCGCGACCTGAGACTCGCCGCCCAGTAGGAAGACGGGCCGCTTATAGAGGCCGCCGTTTCCGAAAGCGAAGCCGACACCAGCCGTGAGCGCGTGCACCGGCGAGCCGAAGGTTCCAATGCCGTATACGAGGCCGCCCCCGTCTCCTTCGAACCGGGTCGTGGTTCCGTAGAGCACGCCCACCGCCGCGCCGACGTGCTTCGTCGTGAACACGGTGACCTTAGGCGTCAGGTACAGGAGCTGCTCGATATCGCCGGGAACGATGGAGATGCCCCCGCCTATACTGATCCGGTCGGTAACGCCAACGGCTACGAAGGGAAGAAAGATCTCGTAATCGGCGAAGTATCCCTGCCCGGCCTTCAGCGGGCGTGCCGTCGGGGCAACGAGCAGCCGGGTGCGG
>DASSAV010000573.1:0-5226 GCA_035699265.1 Rhodothermales bacterium | reverse complement strand
GCGGTCTGCTTCGGGGCGTCGAGGTCGTCTATGTCGTCGAGGATGCCGAGGTCGGAAATGAGGTTCATCCGTGCGCCGGACTGGGATTCGGTGTGGTTTCAGGGGATGCCGTAAACGCCGGGGAAATCAGAGTGTTCACGTCAATGGCATTATGATAACCTGACACATGCTGCATTGTGGCGTCATTTGCCTCAACTCCTGAGTCTCGTCATCCTCCCCGTCATCCTCGCGAAGCAGGCTGTTGCAAAACGCCTGAATGAGTAGCAATACACACCAATTTGCCTCAACTTTTTAGGCCCGTCATCCTCGACCCGATCGGGGATCCAGGTAGCACGAGCATACGGCCCGTTCCAAGCCTCGCTCTTGAGTACCACATAGAAGAAAATAAGGCGTCGAACACACGAACGAGCAAACTGCAACAGCCTGGAAGGCGGGGATCCAGGCAGCACGCCCGAACGGCCCTTTCTGAGGCACGCTCTTGAACACCACGCCGAGCAAAGGAAGGCAGTTGAACTGCAACCCATGCCTAACTTCGTGCCATTGATGCGTTTACAGATGTAACTGTTCGAGCGTTGGCGCGTGCACAGCATGCTCCGCCAATTCCGCAATCAGACAGCCGGATCCCCCCGTTTTCACCCCATCTACTCCGAATAGGTTATGAAGATAACCTCGACATCGGCCTTTCTCTTTCCTATCCTGTCAGGTTCACCACCCCACCCGGCAAACAACAAATACATGCTGACCATAACCCCACCACTCCACGAAAACATGCATAGTTTGTGCAAAGTGTGCAATGATGCGTCCTGTACACTCTAGAACAAGGCTGAAACCGTCAGATCCGTTACAATTTACCCGGACACCCGGTACTCGAACAACTGACGACTGACCACCAACAACAGCCAAAAACGTGCAAAGTGTGCAACACACATTCAGCCCCGAAGGGGCGAGCTCCCTTTGCCCGGTCAACAGAGCCGGGCCGCTCGTGCAACGTCTGTAATTCCCCGCCGCTCTGCACGCCCGAAAAACACGTGTTCTGTGTGCAATGTGTGCAATCGAATCGCCCAAACCGTCAGATCCGCTACAATTGACACTCTGCACGCCTGAAAAACACGTGTTCAGCGTGCAAAGTGTGCAACGGTCTTCACGCAACCCGTTCTACGCGTGCAATCTGTGCAACCAAACCGCCCAAACTGTAAGATCCGTCACAATTCACCTCAACGCCGCGGTACCCGAACAACTGACCACCGACCACCAACAACGAACCAAAACGTGTAAAGTGTGCAACGCCCCCGCCTCCCCACATGAACACGCCCAGCCTCTGCGTGCAATCTGTGCAATCTGCACGGCATAAAAGTTCTAGATTGAAGGCGCTCTGGAGAAGGTATCTGTCGCAACCGAAAGCGCCCCTGCCAGGCGTGGGATCCTTGCAGGGGCGGAGCTTTGCGGTGTGGGTTCGCGCCGGGGCGTCAGGACCGCTGGTCGATGGGCGTGACCTTGAGGTCGCGGGGGCCGACGTATTCGGCGCGGGGACGGATGAGGCGGTTGTCCTGCCACTGTTCGAGGAGGTGGGCCGTCCAGCCACTCATGCGGGCGAGCGCGAAGATGGGGGTGAACAGGTCGGTGTCGATGCCGAGCATGTGGTAGACGGAGGCGCTGAAGAAGTCGACGTTGGGGTAGAGGCCTTTCTCCTGCTCGACGGCCTCCATGATCTTGACGCTGATGTCGTACCACTCGCGCTGGCCTTTCTCCTCGCTGAGCTCGACGGCCATGTCGCGGAGGATGAGGGCGCGGGGATCGAACACCTTGTAGACGCGGTGGCCGAAGCCCATGATGCGCTCCTTGCGGGCGAGCTTGTCCCTGACGTACTGGGCGGGGTCGGCTCCGGTGCGGGTGATGTCCTCCAGCATGTGCATGACCTGGATGTTGGCGCCGCCGTGGAGGGGTCCCTTCAGGGCGCCCTCGGCGCCGGTCACCGCCGAGTAGATGTCGGCCAGGGTAGAGCCGATGACGCGGGCCGTAAACGTGGAAGCGTTGAGGCCGTGTTCGGCGTGGAGGACGAGGCAGGCGTCGAACGTGCGTTCGGCGGAAGGGCCGGGCTCCTCGCCGTTCAGCATGTACAGGAAGTCAGCCGCTGTGGAGCCCGTTTTCAGCGGGGCAACGGGCTCTTTGCCCTTGCGGAGCCGGTCGAACGCGGCGATGACGGTGGCGATCTGAGCCTGGAGGCGGACGGTTTTGCGATAGTTGGCCTCGCGCGACATCTCGTCGGCTTCGGGATCGAAGAGGGCCAGGGCCGAGGTGGCGGTGCGGAGGGCGGCCATGGGATTGGCGTCCCTCGGGATCATGCGGAGGATCTGGAGCAGGCCGTCGGGCACGGTGCGATGGGAGCGGAGCTGCTCGTTCAGCTCGTCCAGCTCTTTCCGATCGGGCAGCTTGCCGTTCCAGAGGAGATAGGCGACTTCCTCAAAGGTGGTGTGCGCGGCCAGGTCACGGATGTCGTAGCCGTGGTAGATCAGGACACCTTTCTGGCCGTCGATAAAAGAGAGTTCGGTATCCAGCGCCGTGACTCCTTCCAGGCCCCTGGACTTTATGGGAGCTGCGGGCGGCTGCTCCGGCGTAGCGCCGTCGCCGGCGGCCTGTGACCCCTGTGTCTTTATGTTGGAGTTCGGATCTGGCATGGTGGTTGTGTCTCTTGAGCGTGAACGTATATCCAAACGGGCCGGCGCCGGGCCGAAGGGCTTCCGGGCTGGTCTCTCAGGCGGCGGAGCGACGGACCCGAGTCAGCGTGATATACGTCTCGAAAAGGCCCCGGTGCCAGAGATTCCCAGCGTTCAGGGAATATACACAAACAGGCTCTGTCCGCCACGCGGAAGGCACACGCACGCGGCAGGGGGTGCGACCGCACGGGATCAATTTTGCCTGAAAACAATATACAGGAGAGCGCCAGGAAGAGACGGTGCGGCCATGTTCCGGCAGGATTTCGCCGGGCCTTCACAGCCGAACCGCGTTGCAGGTATCGGACGAGGCGTCCTTTTCGGCTACGGATACCTTCCAGGCGGCCCATTGCGTGTCGCCACGCCAGTTTGTACCTTCGGAGTGTCCGGGTGCTCGAACGCCGGAACGACCTGCTCGCACGTCGAGCCAGTTTGCGACAACTGGCCGCGATGCCGCCGGGGCACGTCCTCACCCCGCCTCGGAATGCCACATCCGAACTTGCGACAGTCGACCGGCAGGCCATGGAAGGCTGCTCTTTCGAGGGCCCTTCCATACGGCGGCAGCGCCCACAACTTATTACTACGTTCGCCTTGCAGGACACGACAGGCAGGCATAACACCTTCGGAGTGTACCTGCTACCATTTTTGGAAGAAATTTTTTTAATTCTCAAGGAGTGCTTCGCGCGCCTCTTGGGCCGGTCTCCCTTTGGCAACTCACGACTCGTAGCGATGCGCGTCCGTGTCATGGATGCGTTCGCTACGCCCGTTTCCGACGACCGGGTCCTCCCACCCGTTTCGCTCGTCGTTTGCACATCTGCACTACGGCTTGCCCGCCCCCCATCCCCGCTTCATAGAGAGGGGTCGAGGGCGACACGCCCGCCGCACGAAGGCCGGCTCATAGGACGCGCATGCCAGCGTCTTTTATGGGCAAAGAAATCATCGTCAACACTGAGAATGAGCAGACCCGCATAGCCATCGTCGAAAACGGCGATCTCGTAGAGCTGTTCATCGAAAACCCGGAGCACGAGCGCACGCTCGGCGACCTGTACCTGGCCCGTGTTCGGAAAATCATGCCGAGCATTCAGGCGGCCTTCGTGGACATCGGCCAGAAGCAGGACGCCTTTCTGCATTTCTCCGACCTGTCTGACAATCTCCCCGAGCTTCTGGGCTACCTCCAGGACACCAATCCGGAGGTAGGGAAGGCAATGGCGCATTCGGAGCGCCACCGGCAGGCGGGGCAGCGCCGCCACCCGCGCCACGCGCCCGTCCCGTCCTCGAAGCAGGAGGAGGGCGAGCAAGAAGAGGGTGAGCCTGCTGAGGTGGCGGCCGGCGAGGGCGAGGGGAACAAACCCGACCCCCGGCGGAACGCACGGACACGCGGGCAGCGCCGTTCGGCGCAACACCGTTCCCGGCAGAAGTCGGACGACGTCGTCCGGCCGGATGAGGATGACGACGAGGACGAGCGCCCGGCCCCGCCGCGCCAGCCGCTCGAAAGCTATCTCAAACGCGACCAGCGTATCCTCGTCAAGATCGTCAAGGAACCGATCTCGACGAAAGGAAGCCGCGTCTCGACGGACATCTCCCTCGCAGGCCGTTTCCTGGTGCTGGTGCCGCTGGCCGACTACGTGGCCGTCTCGAAGAAGATCATTTCGTACAAGGAGCGCCGCCGCCTGCGCACGCTGGCCAAGAGCCTGCTGCCCGAGGGCTTCGGCGTGATCGTCCGCACGGTAGCCGAAGGCAAGAACGCGAAGGCGCTCGATACCGACCTGCGCCTGCTGGTCGAGAAGTGGCGGAAGATCGAGCGGAAGCTGCAAGGGAAGCCAGAGCCCCCGATGAAGGTCCACGACGACGTGAACATGGTCTCCTCCATCATGCGGGACCTGTTCACGGACGACTACGACCGCATCCTGGTGGACGACCCGCGCGTGCACCGCAACATCAAGAGCTACGTGCAGGCGGTGGCGCCGCAGATGGCGCCCGCGGTTCAGCTATACAAGGGGCAGGAGCCGGTGTTCGCCCACGCGAAGATAGCGCGAGATGCGGCCCAGGCGTTCGAGAGCCGCGTGGACCTGCCGTCGGGCGGCTACCTGTTCATCGAGCGGACGGAGGCCATGTACGTCGTGGACGTGAACTCGGGTCGCTCCGGGCGCGGCATGACGCAGGAGGAAAACTCGCTACGGGTGAACATGGAGGCGGCCCGCGTCATTACGCGCCAGATCCGGCTGCGCGACATCGGCGGCATCATCGTGGTGGACTTCATCGACCTCCGGGACGACCGGAACAAGCAGAAAGTCTACGACGAGTTGAAGAAGGAATTTCGGAAGGACCGGGCCGTGACGAAGATCCTGCCGATGAGCGACTTCGGCCTGATCCAGATCACCCGGCAGCGCCTGCGCCCGAGCATCACCATCACGTTCGCGGGGCCGAACGGGTCGGCAACGCCCGATCTTCCAAAGAAGGCGGCCGACGCCGATTCCGACGTGAAGCAGGAGCCCCCCCGAAGGGAGCAGCGGCC
>DASSAV010000572.1:0-5666 GCA_035699265.1 Rhodothermales bacterium | reverse complement strand
GGGCTCGCATTCCACCCCGTCAGGGCCGGCGCCTGTGTCCGGGCAGATGAACGATTCATCCCGCAGGTTGGGCATCCTGCTCCGATACTTGGAGGACATGCGCTGGAGGGTAACCTCGTAGAACGTCTTCGAGCTCAGCGTGTGCGTGAGCGTGCCGCCGAGGATGTTGTGGTCGATGTTGGCGGAAGCGAAGCGCGCGTCGCTGTAGATGGCGTCAGCACGGACGTTATCGCCGGCATCGTTCAATTCCTGCGCTGCGCCCCACCAGGGATAGGAGGGCGTGCCGCCGCCCCACATCTGGATGTCGGCGCAGTCCTGGCAGTCGCTCTGGCCTCGCTGGCTCGTTTTGAGGCCAAATGCCGTGACCTTGATTGCCTTGCTCAGGTTGGTGACGAGCTTCAACTGGAAGGTGTTGTCACGGTAGGCGTCGCGCGACTGCGGGATCGGATAGCCGGTCTGTGTGCCACGATAGGAGGCCAGGAACCGGAGGCCTCCGAGCTTCTCACTGATGCCCGGAATCAGAGGCCCGCCGAAGGTGAAGTCGGCATCGTAATCCGGCACCTGGATCGAGTTGTCCTTCTGATGGGTGGCTTTGAAGTACTGCAACAGATCCTCGCCCGTGACGTCGAAGCCTTCTGCCTGCCGAGCTTCTGCAGATGCATTCCATCCGGCCCACGACTGGTACTGTTGCTGCGTGTACGCATCCCACGCGCCGTTGTCCGTGCCGGTCATATTCACGGCCGGGTCCAGGAACGGGCGAATCCAGAAGTTGTCGCACGTCGCGGAAGCATTGCCGGAGCTATAATCACAATTGCCAAGCTGGCCAATTTGATCGAACGCCTTGTCCTGGATCGGCGAATAGCGGAAGATGCCGTCGAACATATACCGGTCGCGCGGGGGCTCTTTGGTCGCCACGTTCACGACGCCGGACCGGACGTTTCCATACTTGGCGTCGAAGCCGCCCGTCTGAACCTGCACTTCTTCCACAGAGGTATAGCTGATGTTCGTCAGCGGCTGCTGGTTACGGCCCGTGCGCATGTTGTAGCCGTCCACTACGAAGGCGACTTCGTTGGCGCCTCCGCCGCGGATCGTCAGCCCCGGCTCGATGCCTGCCTGAAGGTCCAGCACCTCACTGACACCGGCAACCGGCAGGTTTTCAAAGTCCGCTGCGGAGAGGCTCGCCACGTTGGCCGAAACGTCCGGCTGCACGATGGGGCGTTCCGCCTGGACGATCACTTCGCCCAGACCGACCGTCGCTTCCTGCAACTGGAAGTCGACCGTCGTCGTCAGGTCGATGTTGACGCGAACGTTCTGCTGAATGGCATTCGCGTATCCGACGAACGTAGCCTGCAGGTTGTAAGTGCCAGGCCGCACGTTCAGGATCGTGTAGTAGCCATCCAGGTCTGTGGCGCTACCTTGCGTAGTCCCCTCGATCATGACCGCTACGCCCGGCAGCGGGTCCCCTGTACTCGCATCCGTCACCCGCCCCGCAATCTTACCCGTCTGGGCAAGTGCTGCGGAGGTCGGCAGCAGAAGTGCGAGCAAGCATAGTAGCTTTGCCAGTCTCATACGTGGCCCTCTTGTTCGATGTGTTTTACTGAATGTGATAGAAATCCAACAGGCACGTCAGCCTGCTGTGCGTATACCAAATCGTTCGCATTGCATCAGCCTTGCAGAACCCTTGCCCTGCCCAGGCAGTTTAGCTTCTCCTGAAAGCGCTCCCACGATGCCAGTACCCGAACACCTCGGCGGCAATATCCCGGATCGTGAGATTCTACTTTCGACGGATGCACCCCAACCGGCACACTCTTCGACGGGGGAGATGTGTTTGCCAATTCACGAGTCCGTAACAAGCGCGATGCAAATATGGCAGTTTTTGGAGATTTCGTCAAGTCCTTTTTTTATACCCTTGAGGATTTAGGCAAATTGAGCGCTCGGGCCTTCAAATGCAGATGAGATAGGCAGAAAGCTGCCTGAATTTGATCTGGTAGATGCTCTGTTCCGTCGCCTCGGGGATAACCCCTTCTCCCGATGAGTCGTGACACGTTGTCCAGGAGGGGAGCTTGTTTCGCTCCCACCTTTCTAAAAGGATTTAAGCGGATTGCATTGAAAATGCGAGCGGACCCCCGGCGGGTGTCCCTGCCTGGGCTGGCGGACATCTCGGCGAGATGTCCCTACCGGAGATGCGTTTTCATCCTCTGTGGTGCCGGCAGGAAAGTCTCACGGCGACGCTCATCGAACGGCGAAGACCTGTAGCGGCCCGTCATTGTTCACCACGAGCACTATGGCACCGTGGGCCGTGTTGACGAACGCCAGATTGCGCACGTCCCGCCCTGCTACGAACCGGCTTTGCAGGGGCGACATCGCCTGGAAGTGTAGCTCGCCCGCTCCGCGCAGAAAGAGGCCGCGCCCGGCGTCCTGACGGCCCAGTGATGGGTTCACGGCGAAATTGTTGCCAGCCAGGAGAAGGTCCAGCCGCCCGTCCCGGTCGAAATCTTGCACCAGAATGGAATTCACTGGCGCGAACTGTACCTGGATTGGCAGCGGGCGCTTTGCAAACACGCCACCACGGTTCTCAAAGAGGCTCGTCTCGAATGTGTTCGCCTTCCGTGTGAGGGCTTTCGCCAACTGCTCTTCCGAAAAGATATCCTCGACCGTAGCATTGGCGTAGGAGCCGTACGTAGGATATTTCCGCCATAAAGAACTAATCTGTCCGAGCAGCTCGTCGCGCACGGCAACCGGGTAGGAGCGGCCCTGGGTGTAGTAGCTGATGACGGCCTCCGTGGCACCATTGCCGTCGAAGTCGGCTGCGTTGACGGTGACAGGTTCGTCGAGGCTGGCTTGCATCTGGGCATTGAGGCCTCGGTTGCCAGCTATGAGGTCGAGGTCTCCATCCGAATCGAGATCGGCCAGGCGGAGGCTGTTCCACCAGCCATTGGTCTGACCGAGTCCTGCCGCCTCAGTGATTTCGGTGAAGGTCTTCCCCATATAGCGGAAGATGCGGATCGGCATCCACTCGCCCACCAGGACCAGTTCGGCCGTGGAATCGCCGGTTAGGTCGCCCCAGGCAGCATCCGTGACGAGGCCGGGCTGCCGGAGGGCATCGGGGGTCACGTCGCGGAAACGCCCGCCGACGTTTTCCAGCAGGTAGCTACGCGGGGCGTACGGATACTTTCCGGGAAGCACCCGCCCCCCAACGAAGAGATCCTCATCGCCGTCGCCATCATAATCACGCGCGGCGACAGCACCGCCGCTACTGGCAATCTGAGGCAAGGCTCCCACCGCATAGGTGAACGTGCCGTGGCCATCGTTCAGGTAGAGGCGGTCCTGGTACAGGGTATCTCCATCGGCCACGTCATTCCCGCCGCTGACGACGTAGAGATCCTCGCTGCCGTCCCCGTCAGCATCGAAGAAGAGGGCGTCCACATCTTCATAACGGGCATGGGCTTCAAAGGCCGGCACCGGTGTGCGCCGGAAGGTGCCTCCCCTCTGCTGGAGGTAAAGCGCCGCCGCCTGGCCGCGTGCCCCGCCGATAAAGATGTCCTCCCGCCCGTCGGCGTTGATATCAGCAGTGGCGAGCGCCGGGCCGAGGCGAGAGAGCATGTGCGGCAAGAGCGGTTCGCGCCGGAAGTCCACAAAAGCATTCTCGTGATGCACGAAGTCGAGGCCGAGGGCATCCGGCAGGGCGGCAAAGCGCGCCGACAAGGTATCGGCGGCAGGCGCTTCAGAAGAAGATGGACGGGGCGCTTGCGTCGCGTCCTGCTGGTGCAACGTAATCGTCTGATCCGCAGATACGCCAGTGAGCGCCTGCCAGGCGCCATCCGGCCAGGTCACCGTCACATGGATGGAGTCGGCATCCCCCAAGCCAAAGACGAGCACCGGCTGGACGCTCGACTGGTACCCGCGCGTAGGCATCTGCTCCTGGTAAAAGACGCGTCCCTTCGGTGTGACGAGGCGGACCTTCGCGCCGAGGCCGTAGCGATTTTTGCCTACCCCATACAACTTGATCTTCAGGTAATGATGGTCTGTGAGCTCGCTGGCATTGTTGCGATAGAGGAAGGCCGGTTGGTTGATGTTGCTTACCACGAGGTCGAGGTCGCCGTCATTATCGAGGTCGGCGTAGGCGGCGCCGTTAGAGTCGGAAGGTCGATCTATCCCCCATCGTTCGGTTGCGTTTTCGAAGGTGAGGTCGCCCCGGTTGCGGAAGAGGTAGTTCGAAAGCTCCGTCCTGGGCATCTGCTCGATCAGCTTCATCGCTACGCTCGAGTCGCCGTGCGCCTCCCGCAGGGCCTGGGGGATGGTGTAGTGGAGAAAGTCCAAATTTGTGTAGTCGCGCACGAACCCGTTGGTCACGAATAGATCCTTGTAGCCGTCGAGATCGAAGTCGGCGAGCAGGGCACTCCAGCTCCAGTCCGTGCTCGCGACACCGGCGAGCCAGCCGATTTCACTGAAGCGGCCCACACCCGTGTTCAACTGCAGCATGTTGCGCGTGAACTGGTGGTGATCGTCGCTACGCAGCATCGTCTGGTAGTTGGTGGTGGTCGATCCCCGGAGAAGCTTTCGCCGCTCATTGCTCTCGGGGAGCATGTCGAGCGTCAGGATGTCGGGACGCGCGTCATTGTTGATATCCGCGATGTCGGCGCCCATCGTGGCGAAGGAGGTGTGGGCCAGGTAGTCGCGGATGCGGTCGTTAAACGTACCGTCGCCGTTGTTGACGTAGAGGTAGTCATCCACAGCGTAGTCGTTGCCGACGAAGATGTCGGGCCAGCCATCCTCGTTGATGTCACTGATGACGACGCCGAGGCCAAAGCTGGGGATATTGTCAGAAACTCCGGCGGCTTCCGTCACGTCGGTGAAACGACCCTCATCGTTGCGGTAGAGCCGATCAGCGGTCATCGGCTCGTGCCGCTTTTCGAGGGGCTGAACGTGGAAGCGCTCGTATCGGCTGACGCCGTGGTTGAGCACGTAGAGATCGAGGTCGCCGTCGCGGTCGTAATCGAAGAAGGCGGCCTGGGTGGTGTTGCCGGCACCGTCGATTCCGTAAGCGGCAGCTTCTTCGGTGAAGGTGCCGTCGCCATCGTTGACGTACAGGAGATTACGGCGCTGTCCCGGGGGGAGGTCGCCGGAGCGAGACACGTAGATGTCGAGGAGGCCGTCGCCATTGACGTCGGCCATTGTGGCGCCGGTCGTCCAGCCACCCGGCGGCCCGGCCACTCCTGCCTCGCCCGTCACGTCATAGAAGCGCCAGTCGCCTCGATTGAGATAAAGGTGATTCGGCCCCGTGTTGGCGGTGAAGTAGAGGTCGGGCAAGCCATTCCCGTCGACATCGCCGACCGCCACACCGGCACCATCGTAGAAGTACTCATAGGTGAATATGTTGAGGGTGTCACTGTCTTCGACGTGGTTGGCGAAGTTGACGCCGCTCTTTTCGGGTGGGATGAGTGTGAAGAGGGGCGCCTCGCCAATGGTCCGACCACACGCAGCGACGAGGAGGAGCAGGGCGAGGAATAGGCTGCCGTGGATGGCGCGCAACGAGGGGGTGGGTAGGACGGAGGAGAGACCGTCTACCATTTGCAACGTGCCATTTTTCATCCGTAGTTCCGGATCGCCCGGAATAGAATAAGCGACGTGCGCCGTCGAGACTGCATATCTGCTATCTCGACGGC
>DASSAV010000571.1:0-3014 GCA_035699265.1 Rhodothermales bacterium | reverse complement strand
CACACGTGGTGTAGTCCACCACGGCTCGCAGCGCCTTCACAGTGCCATCCTGCGCCTGTGCTGCCGTCCGTATTGGTGGCTAACTTCCTAAGATCGGTGTATGCACCCCAGTGCGTGGAAGGGTTATTCCCGGAAGTTCGGCGCAAGGGAAGGGCTGAGGCTACTTCTTAGCCGAAGCCGTGCGCGGAGCCGTAGGGATCGTCGATGACAACTAGCCAGCTCCCATTAGGCTGCCGACGCGCCACGTCCGAGGTCCGGCCCGCCAGCTCGATAGCGTTACCCTCTGGGTCAGTGCCTGACAACGTCCAGTCGGAGAATAACAGCGCGATGTCGCCCGCCTGGAAGGCTTTCTTGAATTCGAGCTCGAACTTCGGCTTGAGGGCGAGCAAGCCGCTGAGGTGTTCGCGGACAGCCTCGGCCCCCGTGACTATAAGGTTAGGCACTTCCTGCCCCGGCGGTATCAGCGTCGCCTCCGGTTCGTAGAGCGCCATGACGGCCTCCAGATCGTGGGCGCTGAAGGCTTCGGCCCACAGTCGGTGCACCTCTTCGGGGGTGTGTGCGGGCATGAGTGAGTACCTCCTCCTGTTCGTCCTTCCTGCCCGGTTTAGCCACTGACAGGGCGTTCCTTTCCACCATAAGCATGATGCCATCTGGCGAAGCCCAGCGCATCTTGGGAAGCGCTATTCACCCAAGTGCATAGAAGCGACATTCTGCGAACTTCCGATTTACGGCTTTCTAAGAAGTTCGTCTTAGAGGTTCCGTCAATAGGGCTCATGGTCTGCGGGATGGTCGCCCCTCCCAGCGGTAACGACTCCAGCCTTCTCGGATGAGCCGCCTCACGATGATCACCACCTCGGAGAAGGCAACCCAGAAGTCGATCACCCTTCCCACCCGCTCCGTGCACCACACCAATTTCTTGTGGGCGTTGTGCCACGCGCTCGTCCGCTCTACAACCCACCGATACGTGGCCCAATAAGGCGCGGGCTTACCCTTACCCGAGATCTCCCACCCAAGCCCAAGCTCCTTAAGGCGCTCGCGGGTGAGAAGCGAGTCGTAGCCGCGATCGAGGTGGACGCTCGCCCACTCCGGAAGCGCACCCAGCGTCTCTGAGGTCGCTTCCAGGGTGGGGACCAGAAGCGGAGAATCGTGGCGGTTTGCGGGGGCCATCACAGCGCCAAGCGGGATGCCCTTGGCGTCGACGGCCATGGAGCGCTTTAGGCCTCGCTTTCCCCTATCCACCGGGCTCCTTCCGGCCTTCTCCCCTCCACAAGGGGCCTTGGTGATGCAGCAATCCACCGCCACCTCCGAGAGCTCTAGGCCGATTATGCGGTCGTAGGCCTGCAGGCAGATCTCCCTGAGCCGCTCCATCACCCCGAGCTCGATCCACTCATCCCGCCTGCGACGCAGCGTGCTCTCCGAGCAGGACTCGTCGGCGATCCTGTGGTAGGCGCAGCCGAAGACCAAAACCTGCACCAGTTTCTCGAAGACGACACTGTCGGGGATGCGCCAGCGGTGGCATCCGAGCGGATGGCTCGTCCTTCGCTCTGGCAGGAGGGCACGAAACTGCTCGAAGATGGGCTCGATGATGTATGGTTGGATGGCGGGCACGGAAATACACTCCTTCTGTTCGGGAAGCTTCGATAACTCCCCGAATGATGGAACATCTCGTGCCCGTTTTTTATGCGACCTCGATCCCTATTGACGGAAGTTCTTAGTGCATGATCAAGCGACCTTCCGGGGAACGGAGAGATGCTCGTAATGCGGACAACCGAAGACCCGGCATACCCTGTCTGCGAGTTCGTAAGCTCCCAGCAATCCGTCGGGTTCTACGACCTTGCGCTTTGCGTGTACCCATTTGGGCTCGATGGCGTTCAGCCACGGACTCTGCTTCGGAAGAAGGCAACTCATGATCCTTACTCCCCCTCCGCTCTCTTTGACTTCTCGGTTGTGCCTTCCGAGCCACTGTCTGACCTCCCTGGAGATATGCCAACTGGCGTTATCCCAGATGAGAAGCAGGACTCTCTTGCCAGCCGCTTCGAGCCCCTCGCAACACCACGAAAGGAACCGCGTCGTTATGGAACTCACAGGCCTCCCGTCTACGAACCTCAACCACGTATCGTCGAGTTCGGGCAGGTAGAGGCCGTAGCAGGAGACGGCCTTCGGCTCGGGGTCGTCTTTGGGAACCGACCGTTGGATGAGACGCTCGGGTCTCCCTTCCTCGGTCCAGCTACTCAAGGTAGGCAAGGCCACCCTGCTCCACCAGCATTCGTCCTCGAAGCCGATGGCCCATTCGGGATCGGCTCCGGCTGCTTCCATCAACCGGTCGCGGCGTCTTTTTTCCTCTCGTAGAGGGGGTCTGGGGAGGTGATCCAGCGTTTCGCCCGCTGCCACCTCACCCCGAGAAGGCGCGAGAGCGTCGCCCGGATGGTCTCGCCGGAGACCCGCCTTTGCGTTATTCCTTCCTCGAAGGCAACCTCGGCGGCCATCTCCAAGGTCCACAGGCTGCTTTGGTGGCCGAACTCCCTCGGACAGCGATGTAGCAGCCCCCTCAAAGCCTCGGCGCTGTCCTCGTCGAAGGCATCGCGGGTTCGCCGGGGGCGCGAGGATTTGGCCATCAAGGCCTCCACGCCTCTGGCGTTGAAGTCGTGGATGGCATCCCGCACCGTTTGCTGGCCGCAGCCCAGATTCTTCGCTATTTGCGGGACCTCCTCCCTCCTCGAAGAAGCTAGGAGCATCTGCGAACGGCGCAGGGTGAAAGCGTCTTTGGAGCGTAGCCCGGCTTGGAGGGTCTCATGCTCCTTTTCCGAAAGTGAACGTACGAAGATTGGAGATTTCATGGCACTACTGTAACTCACAACCCGAAACCTATACTGGAGATGCACTAGGGGAAATCTTTCAGCGGGCGAAGATAGCCTACCCGGCCGTACCGTAAGGTTGAGGCATGAACGAAGAAGAGTACCCACAGAGGGACTTGCAGGCGCAACCGCAGGCGGAGCCACAGGCGCAACCCGAAA
>DASSAV010000570.1:0-13845 GCA_035699265.1 Rhodothermales bacterium | reverse complement strand
GTTCATGTTATGATTCTATTTCCTGTGTAGAAATGTCAGGTTCTCTATTCATGAAAATCTGTGTCGTTGGGTTTCGAAAAGCATACCAATGCGGGCTGAGGTGACAAGATGGCAGGCGAACGGGATGGATCGTAACGATATGGACGTCGTCTGCACGTGTCGGCGCTGGAGGGTGGGCGCAGGCGGGCCTGATGGCTCCATAGGCGGGATCGCATCTCTCCATCGTTCGGCCGAGCGTACTTGTGCCTGATTACCGGAGGGTGTAGGTTGGGGAGGCGGCCGCGTGTCTGTTCGGGCGCACCGGCATTGTTGCAAACACGACTCCATAATTCTATGCGTCTTTCATCGAAGCATTTTCCGGTCGGGACGGCCGGGGTTCTTTTGCTGGTGGCAGTTTCTGCTGTAAAGGTACAGGATCGGGTGGGAGATGTGGGTGGTTTTGTGGAGGCGGATTTCCCGTTCATCACGACGTCGGTGGACGCTGGGAAGGTGGGGGCGGAGTGGCCGGAGCGGAATGTGGCGGTACGTGGCGTGGTGGTGCAGCTAGGGAACGGGGCGTACGCCTGCTTTGACCCGGATCTGCTTCGGATGGCGGTGGGCTGGACGGGCGACTTCCTCACGCTTAAGTCGATGGCCCAGGTGTCCTACGAGGATGCGGGCAACAAGAAGAACGATATTCCGCGTGTGCTGGGCGAGCCGGTGTTCGCAGTGGGGATGGTTCCCGGCTGGATGGGCGCGACGCCGCATTTCACCGACCCACGGCCGATGGGCGCCAACCCGCAGGAACCCGGGCGAGGACCGCTTCCGGAAGCACTGGGCCGCTGGAACGGGCTGTACGTCGCCGGGCAGGATGTGGTGCTGTCGTACACGGTGCGTGGGACGGATATTTTTGAACAGCCGGGGAGCGTGCGCGTGGACGGTGAGGTAGGGATTGTGCGGACGTTCCGGGTCGGCCCGGCAGGGGAGCCGCTGTCGCTGGTGGTAGCGGAGGTGGGTGATGATGCAGGCCGTGCGGACTTGCACGACGACGCGGCGCTACTCCGGCTGGGCGGCGGAAGGATCACGGCTGCCGGTATAGCCGGAGACCGATCGGGGCTGCGGTGGGAGATGGCGGGCGAGCATTACCTGGTGCTGCACGTGCCGGCCAGCTCAGCGGCGCGCACCTTCAGCGTGGTCGTGTGGAGCGGGGTGGAGCGAGACCGGTCGGCGTTCGACCGGATGCTGCGGCAACCTTTCACGCTTGCCGATTTTGAGGAGGGGGGCGCGAGACGTTGGCGCCAGGCGGTGACTACGCACGGTCGGATGGCAGAGGACACCGGCGCGTACGTGCAGGACGACGTCACGCTGCCCCTTCCCAACCCGTGGGAGCGGAACGTGCGGGTGGCAGGGGTGGACTTCTTCCCGGACGGGCGGGCTGCGCTCTCGACGTTCGAGGGCGACGTGTGGATCGTCTCCGGTATCGACCGCAACCTGGAGAACCTCTCCTGGCGGCGATTCGCCTCGGGGTTGTACGAGCCCCTCAACGTTTCCATTGTGGACGGCGAAGTGTACGTCTACGGACGCGAGGGAATCACACATCTGCACGACCTCAACCGGGATGGAGAAGCCGACTTCTACGAGAATTTCAGCAGCGGCGGCGTGCAAACGCTCGAGTCGCGGGAGTACCCGCTCGGTATGGCCCCTGCTCCGGGCGGTGGCTTCTACCTGTCCAAAGGAGGCGCGCTGGACAATGGGCCTCAGACGTCTCCGGAGGTCAGGCCTGGATTTCGCAGGGGCGGCCCGCACAGCGGCACCGTGCTGAAGGTGGGGGCGGACGGACAGGTCCGCACGTTCGCCACGGGTCTGCGGGAGCCGTTCCTGGGTGCGAACCGGCGCACGGGGTTGGTGACCGTTTCGGATCAGCAGGGCAACTTCGTGCCGTCCACGCCTATTTACGTGGTGCACGAAGGCGACTACTTCGGCGTGGTGCCGACGGCGCACGGGGCGGATACGACCCGGGTAACGCCCCCGCTGGTGTGGCTGCCGCACGAGGTTGATCCCTCGGGCTCCGGGCAGGCGTGGATTACATCCAGCCGGATGGGAAGTCTGAACGGCAGCATGGTGCACCTCTCCTACGGGCGGCCCGGCGTGTTCCGCGTGTACATCGACAGTACGCAGTCCGTGTGGCAGGGGGCGGCAGTGCCGCTTCCAGTAGACCTTTCGGTGCCCGCCCTCCACGCGGCGGTAAACCCGGTAGACGGACAGCTCTACGTGGCGGGCTTCAGGGGATGGGATTCAAAAGCAAGGGACGTCAGCGGCTTCGTCCGGATCCGCTATACCGGGCAGCCGGGAACGCTGCCGACGAATATCCGCGCGGGTGCCCAGGGTGTCGTGCTCCGGTTCGAGCAGGAACTCGATCCGAAGGCGGCAACCGACCCGCGAAGTTACGGCCTCGAACGATGGCAGTATCGGCGAACGGAGCGCTACGGATCCGGCCACTTTCGCATGGATGGCGAGCCGGGGCACGACCGTATGCCCCTGCTGGCCGCGCATCTCTCGGAGGATGGGCGAGCGGTCCTGCTCGTGGCGCCGGACATGCGGGAGGTGATGCAGATGGCCGTCTCATACGATGTAAAGTCGGCGTCCGGGATGCCGATGCAGGACACCGCCTATCTGACGATCAACGTCCTGGCTCCGCTGGACCTGCCTGCACTGGGCTTCCCAGGCATACAGGCAACGGGCGACAATCCATCCATTGTCCAGGTAGAGCAGGTTACCGAGCAGCCGACGGCGGAAAAGGGCCGGACGCTGTATGTGCGGATGGGATGCGTGGCGTGCCACTCCACGGACGGGACGACGAGCGGGAAGGAGGGGCCGAGCTTCAAGTTCACTTATGGAAGGGTACACACGTTCACTGATGGGAGCACCCTTCGGACGGACGAGGCGTACATACGGCAATCCATTCTGAAGCCTTCGAGCCGGATCGTAGATGGCTACCACGAGGAGATGCCGTCGTACGTCGGAGTATTGAGCGACGAGGAGATCGAATCTATCGTGCTGTTCATCAAGTCGCTGGCGGGGGAGGGCTAGCGGATGTTCAGGCCGACCGGCAGAACACCGGCTTAGCTCGCGCGCAGCATCCCACGGAGCCAGTTCCGAGCGCAACCAGGGGCAAATTCCCTTAAACTGAGCCGCCTTATTGTGGGGAAGAGGTCGCCGCCGCCGGATTTGCCGTTGCATGGATCACATAAACGTGACAGAGTAGGAAGATCGGGCGGCAAATTGCGGGAACCCACAACCTGTCGTTGAAAGCCTCGTTTGTCGATTAGAAGAATGGGTATCGAGAGCATCCTCAGGATCTCTTGCGCCCGTTTTCAGAAGGCTAGTGAGGGAGGGAGGCGTGACCTCGTGGTGGTGGCGATGCCGAGTTCAAAGCCCGTTCAAGATCTGCACCGGTTTCATCCGGTACCGGCTGGGGCCGTCCTGTTCCCAGGCGGGCATCTGACCGCGCGGACGTCTTCTCTCCCCATAGCCATGTCATTGCAAACGGCCGCGGTCGCGGCCAATATCAACGACAGGAGAGAGACATGAAAACAGTTCGATTCTCAACGTGGAGCAGCCTGCTCCTGATCGGAGGCTTCGCCGTGGGTATCAGCGCCTGCGGCACGACCAACAACGGGGCCGCGCTCGGGACGGGCTCCATGACGACCTGGAGCAACGACCAGGTTCTGCAGACCTACATTACCCTCAACCAGGGAGAGGTGCTTACCAGCCAGTCTGTAGCGGGTGCCGATACGGTGAACCTGGGCGCCGAGGCAGACATGTCCAACATGGACACCACCGGCATGGACATGGATATGGATATGTCCAATATGGAAATGTCGGACGTGGACACGCCGGAGGAGTTTGCTCGAATGATGGTCACGCAGCATGGCAAGGCCGTTCAGGAGGCCGTGGCGCTGGCCGGCGACACGGAACTGGGCGTGGAGTCCAATCCGGTGAGCGAGTCGTTGCGCAGCACGGCGCAGAACATGGCCGATCAACTAGAATCGCTCTCGGGCGACCAGCTTGGCAGCCAGTATATGCGGGACCAGGTTACGCTCCATCAGAACGCGCTTCAGATGCTGGACAATACGCTGATCCCGAACACGACCGATCCGCAACTGCTGCAGATGCTGCAACAGGGACGGCAGATCGTAGCGACCCATCTGGAAATCGCCCAGCGGATCCAGGCCGATATGCAGAACCAGAGCACTCCCAGCCCTGACACCGACCGGTAAGCGTAATAGAATGAGTAATGCGTAATGAATAATGTGTAATGGGGGCAGACGTGATCGATGGCGCCCCGATGCTGCATCGGGGTACACATGTCGAACGTGGGAAAGTAAAGGGGAGAGATGAGAAGGTGTGGAGACGGACCTTTGCGGGTACGTAGAAGTAAACCGTTTCCATGTGGAGATTTGCTTTTGTGGCAGTTGGCGCCTGCCTCCTCCTCTTCGCGCTGGACTACTACGTTTATCGCAACTGGCGACTGTTTGCGCGGCACCGAAGCCGGCTAAGGTGGACCCTTCCGATCTACCGGGTGCTGATGGTAGTGATGCCGGCGACCCTGCCGGTGTACTTCGTCCTCTTCCACTGGTGGGAGGTGGAGCCCAAGCTACCGCGTGCCGCCTTTTTCGGGTTCTGGGCGGTTTATTACCTGCCGAAGCTCCTCGTCGCGTTCGTCCTGCTCCTTAAGGACTTCGCCCGGTTCGTGATCTGGCTGTTCGGATGGTTCCAGGAACAGCTTCAACCAGCCGAGCCCGCACCGGAGCCCGCCCTGGACCTGACGGACATGAAGCGGATAACGCGGGGCGCGTTCCTGCGGCAAATCGGCTGGACGGCGGCATCCGTACCGTTCGTACTGGTGGGGTATAGCGTCTTCCGGACGCTCTACGACTTTCAGGTACACCGGGCCGTTATCCGGCTGCCGAACCTGCCCCGGCAGCTCGACGGCCTGACCATCGGGCAGGTTTCCGACCTGCACGCGGGCTCGTTCTTCAGCGACCGGCCGATGTGGGAGGCGGTGGAGGTGGTTCAGGGGTTGAAGCCCGACCTGATCGTGGTGACGGGGGATTACGTGAACCACGACGCCCGCGAGGCGCCGCTGATCCTGCCTGCGCTTCAGACGCTGAAGGCGGACCTGGGCGTGTACGGAAGCCTCGGCAACCACGACCATTACGCCGACGTGCGGGACGTCGTCGGGTACGTGAAGACGACGCCCATCGACCTGTTGGTGAACGAGCATCGGACGATGACGATCGACGGGGCGAAGCTGCATTTGATCGGGGCCGACAATACCGGCTTCGGGCAGCGCTTCGCCGACCTGCCGAAGGCGACGGAAGGCATCCGGCAGGCAGAACCGGGCGACGACTTCCGCGTCTTGCTCGCGCACGATCCGTCGTTCTGGGACGATGAGGTCCGCCCGCACTTCTCGGAAATCGACCTCATGTTGAGCGGGCACACGCACGGGGGGCAGATCGGATTCGAGTTCGGGCCGCTGCACTGGGGGCTTGCGAGCTTCATGTACAAGCGCTGGGCGGGGCTGTACACGGAGCCGCGCGCCGGTGTTGCCGGCCCGCAGTACCTGTACGTCAACCGGGGCGTAGGAACCGTGGGTCCGCCCCTCCGTATCGGCATCCGCCCGGAGATTACGCTGCTGACGCTCAGGAAAGGGTGAGTGTTCGGGTGTTAGTGTGTTCACGTGTTCAGGTGTTAATGTGTTCGGGTGTTCAAGAGTGCACCGTGGAGGGTGCATGGGGGGAGTGCTGCCTGAGTCCCCGATCAGGTCGGGGATGACGTTTCCTCATCCAAATATGCCAGGGAAGCACCGTCATGCAGCATGAGGCATGTTATCTTAATGCCACAGACTTGAATACTCGAACACTACGAACAATTAGCTTCTCTCCATGAAGCGGCTGCATCGACAGATTCTTCGGATGTTGCCGGGGCCTTTTCTGGGGTGCCTGGCGCTGCTGATGTTTCTGCTTCTGATGCAGTTCCTCATCAAGTACCTGCCCGACATCGTGGGCAAGGGCTTGCCGGCGGGTGTCATCGCCGAGTTGATCGCCTACAATCTGGCCTACATGCTGGTGCTGGCAGTGCCGATGTCTGTGCTGCTGGCTTCTCTGTTTACGTTCGGGCGGCTGGCCGAGACCAACTCCTACCTTGTCATCAAAAGCTCCGGCATTTCGCTGGCGCAGCTCGTCTGGCCCACGCTCGTGGTGAGCGCGGTCCTGGCTGGGGGCATGTGGTACTTCAACAGCGACATTCTCCCGGAGGCCAACTTCCGGGCGCGCAACCTGTGGCAGGACATCCAGCGCAAGCGCCCGGACTTCGAGCTGCAACCGGGGGTGTTCTACGACGGCCTCAACGGGTACAGCATCCTCGTCCAGCACATCCAGCCCGGTACGAGCCTGCTCCAGGACGTCCTGGTGTACGACTACACCGACGGCTCACAGCACCGGGCGGAGATCAAGGCGAAGCGGGGGCGCATAAAGCCTGTGGAAAAGAGCCTGCTCATCGACCTGATTCTCGAAGACGGAGAGATTCACCGGCTCGATCCACATTACGGCCTGGCCAACGTCGAGCGCTACGAGCGGTTGTCCTTTCAGAGATTCCGCCTGCGGCTGGACCTGTCCGATTTCATCTTTGAGCGGACCGATCCCACGGAGGGGTACCGGTCCGACCGCACGATGCGGTCGTCCGACATGATCCTCATCGTGGACTCTGTAGAGGCGGAGATGCGGGCTGAGAAGGCGCGTGTCCGTGAGATGGCGAATGCGCTCCTGAGCGATTCGGCCGGCCGGCGCGCCGACGTGATCCGGCCTGCGGCGATACCGGACCGCCCGCCGGGCGACTTCACCTTCGACTCGGAAAGTCCGATCCTGGCCGGGCTGGACTCTTCGCAGCAGCAGGAGGTGTTCGTCAACGCCATCGAGGACGTGCGCCAGATGAAGAATGCGCTGGACGAATCCAACCGGACGCTCAGGTGGGACATGCAACGGGCCGACCGCTACCGGGTCGAGATCCACAAGAAGCGCTCCATCGCCCTTGCCTGCATCATTTTCATGTTGATCGGCGCGCCGCTCGGATTGACGAGCCGGCGCGGGAGCCTCGGCCGGGCAGGCGCCCTCGCCATGTGCATCTTCATGTTCTACTGGGTTACGCTCGTGCAGGGTGAGAAGCTGGCCGACCGGGACCTGCTGGCGCCCTGGGTCGGGATGTGGCTCGCGAACATCGTGATGACAGTGGTGGGCCTCTGGCTGGTGGTTTACATCATGATGGATCTCGGGGCCACCGCCCCGCTGCACAAGCGGCTGCGGGAATGGATCGGGGCGACCGCCGCTGACGAGGAGACGAGGGGTCAAGGAGGGTAGGATGGGTTGGGGTGCTAGAGATTCGCGCCTTAACTGCTGACTACTACCTGTTCGCTGCACACTGAACCGATGCGTTCGCATGCTTTATCTCATTCCGACGCCGATCGGCAACCTGGAGGACATCACGTTACGCGCGCTGCGCGTGCTGAAGGAGGTGGACCTGATCGCATGCGAGGACACCCGCACGT
The DNA here is from genome assembly GCA_035699265.1 of Rhodothermales bacterium. Lineage (GTDB taxonomy): Bacteria > Bacteroidota > Rhodothermia > Rhodothermales > DASSAV01 > DASSAV01. Next base: position 6,260 of record DASSAV010000570.1, on the reverse strand, counting down.
CGGGGGTGCTGCTGAACCACTATGGCATCGAGACGCCAAGGACGAGCTACCACGACCACAACGAGGCGCAGAAGGCGCCGTACCTGGTCGGCCTGATGCAGGGTGGGCAGAAGGTGGCGCTGGTGACAGACGCCGGGTCGCCCGGCATTTCCGACCCAGGCTTTTACCTCGTTCGGGAGTGCGTCCGCAACGACATTCCCGTGGAGGCGCTGCCCGGCGCCACAGCCTTCGTCCCGGCCCTGAGTGCGAGCGGGCTGCCGTCGGAGCGGTTCGTCTTCGAGGGCTTTCTGCCGCAAAAGAAAGGGCGACAGACCCGGCTGAGCGAGCTGGCATCGGAAAAGCGCACGATGGTCTTCTACGAGTCGCCACACCGGCTGGTGAAGGCGTTGGAGCAGTTCGAGTCTGTTTTCGGGCCGGATCGGCGGGTGGCCGTGGCGCGAGAGGTGACGAAGAAATTCGAGGAGATCCGGCGGGGCACTCTGGAGGAGGTACGGTCGTATTATGCGGGCCAGGTCAAGGTGCGGGGCGAATGCGTGATCGTCCTCGCTGGTGCATCCTAACCACAGGAATCTTTGAAACCTAAGCTTACCTTCCTCCTGCTCGTCGCGTTCGTCGTTCCCGCTCGGGCGCAAACTGCAATTGATTCTAGCGCGGTTACTGAGACGGAACAGGCTGTCCGGCAGAAACTTCAAACGGACGGGATTCACGTCGTGCATTTCTGGGCGCCGTGGTGCGACAACTCGCTCGCCGAGCTGCGCAGCGGGTGGTACGACCTGATCGAGAAGAACCCGGACGTGGACTTTACATTCGTCACCATCTGGAACAATGGGGAGACCGGGGTCGGCATGCTCCGTCAGTACGCGATTCCGGACCGTGTGACGGTGCTGGCGCAGCCCGATACCGGTCCCAGCGCCGACGACGCCAACCGTCGACACACGTTCCTGGGCCGGCCCCTCACGTGGACCCCGTCCACCTGGATTTTCCGAAATGGCACCCTGGCCTTCTCGCTGAACTACGGCGAGACGCCGATGAGCACGTTGCAGCGGTTGATCGATGCGGCGCAGACGGACTGGGGAGCGGATGGCAATTAGCAGTGTGCAGTTTGCAGTGGGCCGTTAACAGTTGTGTTTGGAAGTTGGGTACGTCGATGATTGAACTTCTTGAGGTTCGGGCGGCTGAGGAATATGGGGTTGCCCGGCAACTGTTTGAGGAATACGCCCGGATCATCACGGAGCATCTCTGTTTCCAACGTTTTGCGGAGGAGTTGGAGGCGCTGCCTCTCATGTACGGAGCGCCGACGGGTGCACTGTTGCTGGCCCGGTCGGCCGGGCAGGACGTGGGGTGTGTCGGCATTCGCCGCCTCGACGAAGATGCCTGCGAGATGAAGCGGCTCTACGTGAAACCGGCTTTCCGGGGGCTTGGAATCGGCAAGCGGCTCGTGGAGGCAGCCGTCGCGCAGGCCCAACTCCTCGGGTACAGCATCATGCGGCTGGATACGCTGGATACGATGGCACCTGCCCGGGCTTTGTACGAGGCTGTCGGATTCCAGTACAGGACCCCCTATAACCGCAACATATCCGAACACGTACGCCACATGGAGCGGGCGCTCCACAGGCAAGCGGTGTCGCCCGGCATGAGAACTTGACGTTCTTGAAACGAACACGGGTGTACTGCGTTCAGTGGACGACGATTGAAGACCCGTGCCCGTCTAGCCTTCTCCCCTGCGTATATGGCCGTGGCTGAAGCTGTTCGTTCCAGCAAGATAACGATGAACTACAAACTCGTAGATCGAGTTGTGGCAGGCTTTGTTTTCCTGTTCGCGCTCGTGCTCTATCTCCTGACGATGGCGCCCACGGCCTCGTTCTGGGACTGCGGCGAATTTATTGCGGTCACACACGGGCTGGAGGTGTCTCACCCACCAGGGTCGCCGTTCTTCATGCTGGTGGGCCGGCTGTTTTCGATGTTCATGCCGACAGACCTGGTGGCCCCTTCGATCAACCTGGTCTCCGTCCTGAGCAGCGCGGTGACCGTGCTGCTCACGTTCTTGATTATCGTGCGGCTCGTGCGGGAGTGGCAGGGGCCGCCGGCTACGTGGTCTGTGAGCGACCGTATATCGGCCCTGGCGGGCGGCGTCATCGGCGCATTGACGTTTGCGGCGACGGATTCGTTCTGGTTCAACGCCGTCGAAGCCGAAGTCTACGCCATGTCGATGCTCTTCACGTCGGTGGTGGTCTGGCTCATCCTGAAGTGGAGCGACCAGGCGAGGCTGGAGCACGAGGCACGCCTGGTGGGCCGAAACCGTCCGTTCGGGCTCTCCGCCAACCGCTACCTCGTCCTGATCGCCTACATGTTCGGGCTCGCGATCGGCGTACACCTCCTGAACCTGCTGGCGGTCTTTTTCATCGGGCTCATCATTTTCTTCCAGGAGTTCGACCGGCCGGAATGGACGCGCGGCAAACGGTGGATGGGCATCGTGGTCGCGGGCATCGTTTCTGCGGCGGTGTTCCTGGTCATCTATCCCGGCGTCATCCAGGTGCTGCCCCAGATTGCGGGCGCGACCGGTGCACCGCTCTTCGCGATGGTGGTGCTTATCGGGCTCGTGATTTACGGCCTGTATTATACGCAGCGGCATCACCGGCAACTGGCGAACCTGATCGTGCTGTGCTTCGCAGTCGTCCTGATCGGGTACTCGACGTACGCGCTGCTCTTCATCCGAAGCGCCGCGAATCCGCCTATCGACGAGAACGATCCGGAGAGCACCGAGGACATCGTATCATACCTGAAGCGCGAGCAGTACGGGGCGACGCCGCTGTTCAAGGGCGCCGATTATGACGAAGCGACGGGGCAGATTAACCCCTACAAGGAAGTGCTCTTCCCCCGCCGCTGGTCCGGCGATCCCAGTCACGTGCGCGTGTACCAGCAGTATTCGTCGGATGCGGCCTTCTTCTGGAATTACCAGGTGTACCACATGTACGTCCGGTACTTCCTGTGGAACTTCTCCGGGAAAGCAAGCGACGAACAAAACGCCCCCGCCATCACAGGCATCTTCGCGAACGAAGGGGGGGAGCAGTTGATGCAGACCCCGAGCGAGCGAGCGTCCCGGAATGCCTATTACGGGCTGCCACTGCTACTCGGGCTGGTGGGGCTCTCCTATCACTTCATGCGAGACTGGCGACGGGCCTTCAGCGTGCTCGTATTGTTTCTCCTGACGGGCATCGGCATCATCGTCTACTTGAACCAGCCCCCACTCCAGCCACGCGAGCGCGACTACTCGTACGTCGCCAGCTTCTTCGCGTTCAGTATCTGGGTGGGCATCGGGGCGACCGGCATCATTCAGCTGGTAGTGGAAGGATTCCAGAATCGGTGGAAGCCTGCCGTTCAGAACGGAGTCGCGCTAGGGGTGGCCGCCTTGCTCTTCGGCGTGCCGATGCTGGTCACGGTGGTCAACTACGACGACCACGACCGCTCGGGCAACTACGTCGCCCCGGAGTATGCGTATAACATGCTCCAGAGCGTGGCGCCGAACGGCATCCTCTTCACGAACGGGGACAACGACACCTTCCCGCTCTGGTACCTTCAGGAGGTAGAGCGGGTGCGTACGGACGTGCGTGTGGCGAATCTGTCGCTGCTCAACACGCCGTGGTACGTGAAGCAGCTGAAGAACGAGTGGTCGAACAAGTCGGCCCCGCTGCCGATATCACTCACGAACGAGCAGATTGAGAAGCTGGGTGTAGCGCCGTGGAAGCCGCGCGAGATCTCGCTTCCAGTCGACAAGCAGCAACTGGCCCAGTCCTCCGAAGTCGCCCTGCCGGAAGTCGACCTCAGCCAGCTCGAGAGTCCGATGACCTGGACGCTCGAGGGGCGTCCTTACAACAAAGAGTTCAACGTGCTGTACGGGGCAGATCAGGCCGCCCTCGACATCCTGGCGACAAACGCGCAGCAGGGTTGGACGCGGCCCGTCTACTTCGCTGTGACGGTCAGCCCTGACGGCATGCTCGATTTGCAGCATTACCTGCAACTGGACGGGCAGGCCTACCGGGTCGTGCCCATCAAGCACAACGAGACGCTAGGCCGGGTGGTGCCATCGGTGGCTCTGGACGTGCTCCGGAAGTTCAAGTTCACCAACCTCGACAACCCCGACGTCTACTACGACGAGAACGTGCGGCGGATGGTGGACAACTACCGCAATATCTTCGCCGCGACTGCGCAGCAGTTGGCCGAGAAGGGGCACCGCGAGGACGCGATCGCGCTGCTCGACACGATCATGCAGAAGGTGCCCTTCGACATCATCCCCGGCGACCAGGGATCCTTCCTGTTCATGGCACAGGCATACCGTGAGGCCGGTGCAAAAGACAAGGCCGCACAAGTCTGGAAACTGGCGGAGCCGATGGCATTGTACAGGCTGCAGCACGCAGGCAGCACACAGGAAGCGAACAATGCCGCACAATTCGTGCAGATGATCCGCTATTATTACATGGCGTCTGGCCATTATGAGGCTGCCGCTGCATTCGGCAATCGACTGGCCGACGTGCTCAACGACGAATCGCTGCGGGCATCGCCCGAGGAACTGAAGAAACAGTTCGAGCAGGCGCAGTCGGCCCCGGCAGATCAGGCGACTTCCCCGGACACGGCCGCGAAGCTCTGATGCCATCGACCGGCTCTTTGAAGGCGGCTGTGCTCCGGCGCGGCCGCCTTTTTCCATTTTGGATTCTGGATTCTGGATTTTGGATTCGGCTGTCCTCGAGTTTGTGCTTTCACAAGATAGTCTTGGGCGTGTGCGGGAGGGGCGGTTCAGGGATGCACAACGGGCGTTTCCGTTTTCCAGAGAAACGGGCCTTGTAGGCATGTTAAACCCGTGCCAGTTATTGACTTCCTGTAGCGTGGTTCTCTATATTTTTTGAGAAGTTAAGGCAGAGTTCGATTTCGTCCCTGTAAGTTTTTGTGTCTTAATGTTTTCAGCAAAGGGGCACCTGCACCATCCACTGGATCACCCGGGATCAGGTTCTTTTCCTGCTCTTTATAGTCCAGACGAAGTCGGAGGCATCTATGGCGGTTTTCCGGAGCGTCGTGAAATGGTTCGACGCAAAGAAAGGATACGGTTTCATTGTACACCCCCAGGGTGAAGCCGACGTATTCGTCCACTACTCGTCCATCGATACGGACAGGAGATTCCGTACGCTGCGGACGGGTCAAGTGGTCGAGTTCGAGCTTCAAGACGGCCCTAAGGGGGTTCATGCCCATGCGGTACGCGGCCTGGACATGCCGGAGATGACTGAGGAAAACGAATTCCAGCAGTCGACTCTAGCCGTGTCTGAGGCTACACGGGCGCCGCTTGCCAACTGAACCCAATCCGCCCCGTAAGCACATTGTTTTTACCCTGCGCCGCGCCTATTTTCAATGGCAAGGTGGGCTCAGGTAAGGTGTGTCCACTTCTGCCGTCCCTCCCAGGTGGATGCGCGTCACGTCTGTAGTATAGCTGCTTACTTCCCATGCCTTTCTCTTTCTCCGACGACGACATCGAGCGGATTTCGTCAGTCTTAGGTGTTGCTCCAAAGCGGGACGGCTCCCTGTATCGATATGAACTGGAGCACGAGGAGAGTGGAAGGCGGGTGGCCCTGGAGATCCAGGTGCACGTGAACGTTCCGGAAGCACTGGCGAATCAGCCTGCCAACCTCGTCTCCGTTTACGCAACGGCTTCCTTCCTCCAGCTTCAGAACTGCACGGGCTACATCGCCAGCCAGGAACTCGGGGAGGTGATTTTCTTTGCGAAGCAGGGCGGGGTCACGAATGGGCTCGTCGTGGAGCGCGAGGCGGGAAGCTCGCTCTACGCCAACGTCTCCGACAAGCTGCTCTCTACCGACTTCACGCAGCTCCCGCCGGAACTCATCATGAGCAGCGTGGCCCTGTCCATGACCGAGTCCATCTTCAACGACCTTGGCTGACGACTCGCCTCCGTTCGACGTCGCGCTCGAACATCCCACCTTCGAAGTCGATACGGATGTGCTGGCGCAAGCCGTTCGGCGTATAATCGAAGGAGAGCGGGCCCGGGTCGAATACCTGGCCGTCGTTCTCACGGATCACGACGCGGTACTCGATCTCAACCGCACCTACCTCCAGCACGACTACCGGACCGACGTGCTGTCGTTCGACCTCAGTGAGAGCGAAGACCCCGCTGTCATCGACGGTGAGGTGTACGTGGACCTGGATACGGCCCTGGAACGACACGCGGAGTTCGGGGCGTCCTTCGAGGAGGAGGTCGC
>DASSAV010000569.1:0-10839 GCA_035699265.1 Rhodothermales bacterium | reverse complement strand
CCGTGCAGCATCCCCTCGAAACAATCCCGCCACTCCTCCAGCTTCCCGACCCGGCTGACGATGGGCTCGAGGTCGATCTGGCCCGAAGCCAGCATCCCGATCACCCGCTCCCAGATCGGCCAGTTGTGGGAGAAGCTGCCCTGTATGGACACGTTCTTCTGCACGATGGGATCGAGGCTGAAGTTCAACGGCTGCGGCCCCCACCCCACTTTGGCGATCTGGCCCGCCGGGCGGACCGCCTCCATGGCCAGCTTGAGCGTAGCCGAAACCCCTGCCGCGTCGATCACCACGTCTACCCCCATGCCGTCGCCCACGGACCGGACGTAGTCGATCACGTCCCCATCCAGGGCCGCGTCGGCGCCGATCCGGCGGGCGATGTCGAGCCGCTTCTGGTCTGCCGGAAGCCCCGCCACGATCAGGTGCCCGGCCCCGCTCAGCTTCGCCATCAGCGCGCAGAGCAGTCCGATAGGCCCCGGCCCGAGCACGAGCACGTGGTCACCCGGACGAATGTGCGTGTTCACGCACACGGCGTTGTACGCCACGCAGCAGGGCTCGGTGAGGGCGGCATACTCGAAGGGACGCTCGTCCGGAATGTGGTGCAGGCAGCGCTCGGGCACGCGGGCATAGTGGGTCATGGCCCCGTCCACCCCGTAGCCGAAGCCCAGCCGCGAGGGGTCCAGGTTGTACTGCCCCCGCCGGGTGTAGGGAGAGAACGGATCGATCACCGCCGCCGTTTCGCTCACCACCCGTTCTCCCTCCGCGAATTGCCGAACGCGAGCACCCTTCCGCACGATGGTCCCCCCGAATTCGTGGCCGAGGATGCAGGGGTAGTTCACCTTCCAGCTATGGGTGCCGTGCCACTGGTGCAGGTCGCTCCCGCACACGCCCACCGCCTCCACCCGAACCAGAACGTCTTCCTCTCCGATCTCCGGCACCGGCACTTCGCGCACTTCGACACTTCCTTCCTGCGGGGCGAAATTGACCACCCCCGGCATTCTATCAGTCATATCGCTGTACTCCTCTTAGCTCGATGGTTAGCTTACCGCCACGTCGCCGTAGGCGTGTACCCGGTCGCAAATCTCTTTGAGAATGGCGCCCACGTCGTGAGACGCCGACTGAAACGAATGGGCGTCGATCGCCAGCGGCGCACCGATCACCACCAACGGGGCTCCGTATTCCGGCGTCCGCATGGCCTGCTCGATGGTCAGCCCGCCCACCGCCTGCACGGGCACGTCCACGGCTTCCACCACCTCCCGCAGCCGGTCGAGCGGCCTTTCCCAGTCTTGTCCCCGCTCCTGTCGCAGATTTCGGTAGTCGTAGCCGACGTGGTGGATCACGTAATCGCATCCCAGGTCGGCCAGAAGACGGGCGCCGTCGACGGGGTCAGGCATCGCCATGTTGTCGCCCATGACCTGTACGCCCACGTCCGCGCCGGCTTTCACGACCGACTCGACGGTCTCGCGGTGCGCCTGGCCCATCACGACGACGTGCGTAGCCCCTGCCTTCGCCATCAACTCGGCCTCCAGCCAGCCCCCGTCCATCGTCTTCAGGTCGGCCACGATGGGCTTGTCCGGGTACTGGGCGCGCAGGGCGCGGACCGCGTGCATGCCCTCTGCGATGATCAGCGGCGTTCCAACCTCCAGCCAGTCGACGCCCGCGTTCACGGCCGTCTCGGCCATCTCCAGCGCTTCGTCGATGTTCGTCAGATCGAGTGATAGTTGTACTACAGGTCGCATTCAGATACCGTTGGTTTCCATTCGTCTCCGCGCGGCAGTACCTTCTGCCACACACCTGAAGGTACGATCTCGGACAATCGATGTCATCGCCCGCGTTCTTCGGATTTGGATGAATCCGACATGTCTACCGACGCTGAAATCCAGTCGGAGGCCCTGGTCCTCCTCTCCCGTCAGTTCGGCCCGGAGCCGGACGACGAGGAGCGCCCGTCAGCCGCCCGGCTGTCGATGGAGGAGGTCCGCCGCTACGTCGTCCAGCAGGTCTCCCGCCTCCTGAACGAGAATCCCGCCCTCCTGATGAGCATCCTGTACCGGGTCGACGTGGCCGAAACAGACGTGCAGAACGTCCTCGCCTACACCCGGCCGTCCGACATCCCCGCCGAACTGGCCGACCTCCTCATCCACCGGCAGATCCAGAAAATCAAAATCCGCCGCACCTACCGCGGGAAGGAGTAGCCTCGCTTCAGGGATGCCCCTGTTTAAACAGCCATTTCTCCGTATATTCGCCACCACACCGAATACCACCGCCCGCTTTCCCTTCGTTTTGCTATGAAACACCTACTTTCTCTCCTGTCAGCGCGCGCTGTGGCCGCGGCCCTCCTTCTGGCGCTCGCGGCGCCCGCCCTGCCGGCCCTCGCCCAGAACACGGTGCCCGCACCGGACCCGATACCCAGCCCTGCCATGATCGCGTACCACCAGTACGACGACGGCACGCGGGTCCAGATCTCCTACAGCTCCCCGCGCCTGCGAGACCCGGAAACGGGCGAGCAGCGAGAAATCTTCGGGAAGCTCGAGCCCTTCGGCAAGGTCTGGCGCCTCGGCGCCAACACGTCCACCACGCTCATCACCTCCGGGGACGTCGAAATCGGTGGGCAGCACGTGCCTGCCGGAACCTACACCCTCTTCGCCATTCCGAATCCGGAGCAGTGGACCTTCATCGTGAACAAGGTCGTACCCCAGTGGGGCGCCTTCACGTACGACGAGTCCCAGGATCTCACGCGCTTCCAGGTCCCCGCCGTCCACACCCCCGACACCTACGAGGCTTTCTCCATCGATTTCGACGAAGAAGGCGCCAACCTGAACGTGGTCTGGGACCAGACGAAGCTGGTCGTCCCGATCAAGCCCGCAGGCTGACTCGAAACGATTCCAGCAAAACAGTACAAAGTGCCGGTCCCCACGACCGGCACTTTGTATTTTAGCCGTACGTTAAGAAACAACCCTGCACCGTTCACACCCATTCGTCACCCTATACGTTCCGTTATTATGAGCCGCTGGAAGACCCTGCACGTTGAAACCGAAGGCACCGGGATCTCGACTCCCCTGAGCGAACAGGTCAACCTCCTGGGCGGCCTGCTCGGCGAAGTCATCCGCGAACAGGCAGGGGATTTCATGCTCGACCTCGTGGAAGACCTTCGCCTGCTTTGCAAAAAGGCCGCCCAGCCCGGCAATGAAGCGCTCCTCGACCAGGTCGAACAGAAGGTCGAGCAACTGGACCTGCAGCAGATCACCTGGCTGCTCCGGGCCTACACCGCCTTTTTCCACCTCGTCAACCAGGCCGAGCAACAGGAAATCACGCGGATCAACCGCGAACGCGCACGCGCTGGCAGTGATGAGGCCCCGCGCGCCGAATCCATCGAGGAAGCCATTCATGACCTGAAACAGCGCGGCTTCTCGCTCGAAGATGTGCTGGACGTCATCGGCCGGCTCGACATCCAGCCCACCCTCACAGCACATCCCACCGAGGCCCGCCGCCGCAGCATCCTCTTCAAGCAGCAGCGCATCGCCGCCACACTCGCCCAGATGCGGCAGTGCAGCTACACGCCCGAAGAGGTCGACCACGCCCTCGCCGAGGTCCACAGCCAGATCGCCCTCCTGCTCGCAACGGACGAGGTCCGCGCCGAGCGCATGACGGTGGAGGACGAGGTGGAGCACGGCCTCTACTTCCTGCGCAACACCATCTGGGATACCCTCCCCCGCATCTATCTCGACATCCACCGGGCCCTTCGCCATTACTACGGCGCCACGCCCCACCTCCCGTCCTTCCTGCGCTTCCGCTCGTGGATCGGAAGCGACCGCGACGGCAATCCTTTTGTCACCCCGGAGGTCACGCGCAGAACTTTCCGCCACCAGCGCGCGACGGCCCTCGAACGCCTCCGCATCGAGCTCCTCGAACTCCGGCGCGAGATGAGCATCTCCGAACGCCAGGCAACGATCCCGCCCGAACTCTACGAATCGATCCAGAAAGACGCGGAAGAAGTCGACCTCGGCGAAGCGAAACGCCGCCAGTACCAGTACGAGCCGTACCGGCTCAAGACCAGCTACATGATCGCCCGCCTGGAGCAGCTTCAGGCCGAACTGGATGCCACGGGGCCGCTGGTCTCGCAGAGTTCCTATCGGTGCGAGCACTTCGTGGACGACCTGCATGTGATGCAGCGCTGCCTGGAATCTACCGGCTTCACCGAAATGGCGCGTGAAGGCAAGCTGCATACGGTCCTCGTGCATGCAGAGGCGTTCGGCTTCCACATGGCGGCACTCGACGTGCGCCAACACAGCAACGTGCACGAACAGACCGTCGCCGCACTCCTGCAGATTGCCGGCGTCGAGGCTGATTACGCCTCCTGCCCGGAAGAGGAACGCCTGCGCATCCTCAATGCCGAGCTGGCCAACCCGCGCCCCCTCCTGCCCCGCGGCGCCGACCTGCCCGAAGCGGCCCGGCAGCTCATGGACACCTTGGAGGTGATCGGGGAGATCATTACAGTCGACCCGGATGCAGCCGGCATCTACATCATCAGCATGACCCACACCGTCAGCGACATGCTGGAGGTGATGCTGGTAGCCAAGGAAGCCGGGCTCTGGCGGATGCAGGACGGACAGGTCTCCTCCCCCCTCGACGTCGTGCCCCTCTTCGAGACCATCGAGGATCTGGACGAGGCGGAGGAACGCATGCGCGTCCTGTTCGGCAACGACATCTACCGGAAGCACCTGGCCGCCCGCGGCAACTTCCAGGAGATCATGCTCGGCTACTCCGACAGCAACAAGGACGGCGGCTACTGGATGGCGAACTGGGCGCTCCACCGGGCGCAGGCCTCGCTCGGGCGCGTATGCCGCGCGCATAACGTAGACTTCCGCCTCTTTCACGGCCGGGGCGGCACCGTGGGGCGCGGGGGCGGGCGCGCAAACCAGGCCATCCTCGCCATGGCGCCGGTCGTCCACAACGGCCGCATCCGGTTCACGGAACAGGGCGAGGTCATCTCCTTCCGCTATGCCATACCGGACATCGGGCGGCGGCATCTGGAGCAGATCGTGAATGCCATGATCCGCAGCACGGCCCAACCCGCCCGCTCCAACGGCGCAGAAACGGAAACCCATGATCGAGACGACGCCCCCCTCATGGATGCCATCTCGGAACATTCCATGCGGGCCTACCGGGATCTCATCGACGACCCGAACCTGTGGCCGTGGTACACCCGTGTGACGCCCATCGAACAGATCAGCCGCTTGCCCATCGCCTCGCGCCCGGTCTCGCGTAAATCCGCTCAGGAAGTCGACTTCGACAGCCTGCGGGCGATCCCCTGGAACTTCGCCTGGACGCAGACCCGGTACATGGTGCCCGGCTGGTACGGCATCGGCCAGGCTATCCATGCCGCCACGAAGGACGATCCCGCCGCCATCGACCGCCTCGCCGAACTCTATCGCTCGTGGCACTTCTTCCGCGCCATCGTCAACAACGCCCAGCGTGAGATGGCCCGCGCCCGCTTCGAGATCGCCCGGCACTATGCCCGCCTCGTCGGCTCGAAAGGCCTGGCGCTGCACGAACGCATTGCCGCCGACTTCGAGCAGGCCCGCGACGCCGTCCTCCGCATCACCGGGCAGAACGCGCTCCTCGACAACAATCCCATCATCCAGAAATCGATCAGCCTCCGGAATCCCTACACCGACGTGCTGAACCTGCTCCAGATCGAGCTCATCAAACGGTACCGCAACGCCGCCGAGGACGATAAGGAGCCGCTACGCCAGGCCATCTTCCTGAGCATCAACGGCATCGCCGCCGCCGTCCAGAGCACCGGGTGATCCCGGGCCGGTTATTTCCACGCATAAACCCGCACGTAATCCACAGTCATGAACTGCGGGAGCGAAGTGTCGTCCGGAGCCGGTTCGTCAGGCCCGGCGACGGCCACGTTCATGATCAGGTACATCGGCTTGTCGAACGACCAGCCCGTATCCGGGTTCTTCGTGTACGTGAGGATCTTCTCGTCGTCCAGGAAGAAATCAATGTGGTCCGGATACCAGTCCATCGCATAGACGTGGAACGTACCGTACATGTCGTCCACCGGGACCGTCCTGGACGGGGTCGGCCCCTTCGTGCCGTGGATGTGGACGGACGTCCGGTTCGGGCGGCTTCCCCAGCTCTCCATCAGGTCGATCTCCCCCTGCTCCGATTCCCCACTGTTCGGACCCCGCGTCGGACTGGGGACCTCCCTGCCGTTTGACAGCCTGGCCAACGGCGGTCCTGGAATGTTCGGGGTCCGCAATGGGCTCAAGAACCACAGCGCCGGCCACATGCCCTTGCCCTGGGGCATCTTGGCCCTGATCTCAAAGCGTCCGTACCTCCAGGCTGCCGTGTTCCGCGTATTGACGGCAGCGGACGTGTACCGGTGCCATTCATCGTTGATGGACGTCGGATAAAAGCTCTCGGGCGTCTCCTTCCGCACGTCGATCAGGAGATGCTCTCCGTCCACCCGGGCGTTCTCGAGCCGGTTGACGGTGTAATACTGGAGTTCATTATGCCGCACGTATCCTTCTTCATACCCCCACTTGGCGGGATCGGGGTGCCCGGTGTAGTTGAATTCGTCGGACCACACCAGCGTGCTCGCCTGGCCATATGCCGCTATGGGCAACAGCAGCAATGACACGGCTGCGATGTTCAACTTCCGCATCATGGATACTTTGAAAGTCGTGGGTCCGCTGAGCCCGGCCTAATCTTCATCCTTAACAAAAGGGTCTTCCTGCGTGACCGTCCCGTCCGGCAGCTCGAAATAGAGCACCCCGTTGCGCGAGTAAGCATTGAGGATCCCCAGCCGTCGGTTCTTCTCCTGCGCCTTGTGTACGGCCCGGCTTTCAATCCGGCTAAACTCTACTGCCGTGCGGCAAACCTCCTCACTCACTCTCTTATCCTCTTTCATCAGGCACCTCGGCTATCGATAATCTCCCTACCCCTCGATCTCCGTCACCAGCTGAATCTCCCGAAGCACCCCCTGCACCCGGAAACACTCCTCGAAGCTGCCCTCATACACCGACGCCTTCCCGTTCGTGTGCACTTTCCACGCGTACGCCTCCGCCTGCGCGTCCGTACACCCCGTCGCCTTCACCAGTTGGAGAATCACCTCCTCGAAGCTGTGGATGTCGTCATTGTACAGGATCACCCGCCACGGAGAGTCCAGCCGCTCCTCGACCTCCTCCTCCTCGGCCACCTCGCCCCCCGGCGATTCCACCGGAACGGCCCCCGCCATCACAAGCCTCCGTATTAACAAGCCTCCCTCCATCATGACACGCAAAGCTGAAGCAATGACAATTCTTCAAACACACGAACACGCTAATACCCTTTCAAGCCTCCTCAGCCACCCGCTCGACCTCGATGCGGAAGTCCTCCATCACCGGATTCGCCAGCACCCGACGGCACGCCTCCTCCGCCGCCTCGCGGGCCTCCTGCTCACTCTCCGCGTCGATCCACATTTCGATAAACTTGCCGATCCGCACCTGCTCCACGCTGCCGTGACCGATACTGTGGAGCGCGTGCTGCGTAGCCTTCCCCTGCGGATCCAGAATAGACGGGCGGAGGGTAACGACGATATGGGCCTTGTACATAGCTGTGCGACTGAATCGTTTCGGGTTTCCGGGAGAGACAATGACTCGTGCCCGCCTGTCCGGCACGCTGCAAGATAGGTCCCGGTCCCTTCATGCGCAGCGCTAGACGCCGAATTACATCCGTTCTCCGAAATACGAGGCGTGAGGCAACTGGTACAGCAATCCCCCACACTCCTCCGAGACCCGCCCGCCCCCTCACGGATTCAGCGGCCCCTCGTCCGTCTCCCCGTCATATTCGTCCGGCGGCGCATTCATGATGTCGAGTACCAGCCGGTAAATCGCCCGCCCGATGTTGAACAGCAGATAGGTAACCAGCACGACGAAAAGGCCGATCTGCTGCAAAAAGACGATCAACAAAACCGCGATCCCGTAGGCCGCCGCTTTGCGCGGATGCGCCCGAATGTACCCCGGCGTCGGCTTCGGAACCGCGTCGAACGGAATCGCGGACACCATCAGGAACGATAGCACGAACACGATCGGGATCAGGATCGATAAATTGTTCAGGCTGTACCGGCTGAACCACGCGGAATCGTTGAAGTTGAGGATCAGCGCGCACAGGATAATGGCCTGGCCCGGTATCGGCAGGCCGCTGAAGTATTCTTTCTTCGTCCCGTCGAAGTTCACGTTGAACCGGGCCAGCCGCACCGCACCGCACACGGCCGGCAGCGACGCCACGATCAGCCCCAGCGGCCCAAACTCACTCAAGCCGAACGCATAAACCAGGTACGCCGGCGCCGTACCGAACGAAACGATGTCCGCCAGCGAATCCAACTCGGTGCCGAACAGGCTGTGGCTGTTCGTAAGCCGCGCCATCATCCCGTCCAGCACGTCGAAGAAACCCGCCAGGACGATGAGCCAGCACGCATAATCGAACCTTCCGGAATGTACCTGCGTCACGGCCAGGAAGCCGCTGAACAGGTTCATCAGCGTGAAGAACGAAGGCACCGCCGCCGGCGGAAGCCTGCGGCGCGCGTGGCCCTGCCGGGAGGCGCGATACGCCGTCAGGCGCTCCCGAAAGCGCCGCTGCTTGCCGCCGGGCTTCCGCGTTTTGAAACGGGGGCGTGGTGGATGAGGCTCTGCCATTAGGGCGAAACGGATTCGGACCGGGCGCCGCCTCGAACGGCGCCGGCCACCGGCGGCGTGATGGTACCCAGAATGGTCAATCCCGCCGAGACGCGGTCGCCTACCCTGGCGATGATCTCCACGTGCGGCGGCACCAGCACGTCCATGCGCGAGCCGAACTTGACGATCCCGAAACGCTCTCCCGCCTTCAGCGTGTCGCCCACCTTCGGGTAGTACACGATCCGCCGGGCCACTGCACCGGCGATCTGCTTGAACAGCACCCTGGTCCCGCTCGGGTGCAAGATACCCAGTTCGGACCGCTCGTTCTTCTCGCTCGCCTTCTCGTGCCACGCCACCAGGTAGTCGCCCGCCACGTACCGCTCATATTCCACCACCCCGTCGGCAGGCGAACGGTTCACGTGCACGTTGAGCGGCGACAGGAAAATCGACACCTGCTTCGCCGGGCCTTTCAGGTAGTGCGGCTCGTACTTCACCTCGGTAATTACCACGATTTTGCCGTCTGCCGGGGCCAGCAACAGGTTGCCCTCCGCCGCCTCTGCCGGCGGCGTGCGCTGCGGGTCGCGGAAGAAGTACAACGTGAAGCCCAGGAGCGCAGCCGCGATCACGAACGCGATCCACCCCACCCCGATAGGCATGAAAAAGCCGGAGATCGCGATCCCCAACGCAACCACCACCGCCACCCCGATAATAAAATACCCCTCTCGCGCTATCACAGCCTTGCCCCGCCTCCGCTCGATTTTGGATTTTGGATGCTAGATTTTGGATTCAAAGACACCCCTTTCCCCCACTCCCCCTTTCTCCCTCTCTCCCTTTCCCACATTCCCCCTCTCCCCGCTCCTACTCTCGTAGTCTCTCAGGCTCCCGATTCCCAATTACGCATTATTCATTACGCATTACCAATTGCCCCAATATCGCACGAATCCCCCTCGGAAGCGACCCCTTGGGATCCTGCGACGGACAGAAACGTCTGTGGATCCGACGAATTAGCAACGATTCCGTACGACATGCCCCGCGTATCGTTCTATACCCTCGGCTGTAAGCTCAACTTCGCCGAAACCAGCACCCTCGCCCGCGGCTTCGAGCAGCACGCCTTCGAGGTGGTCGACTTCGGCCGCCCCGCCGACGTGACGGTCATAAATACCTGCTCGGTCACCAGCGAAGCCGACCGCCAGTGCCGCCAGGTTATCCGCCGCGCACAGAAAGCCAACCCCGACGCTTTCATCGTCGTCACTGGCTGCTACGCTCAGCTCCGCCCCGTACAGATCGCCGAAATTCAGGGCGTCGACGCCGTCCTCGGGGCGCAGGAGAAATTCCGCCTCTTCCAACTCATCGGCAGCTTCGACAAGCAGGAGCAGACCCAGATCTCTGTCTCCTGCATCGACGAGGTCACCGAATACGGACCCGCTTTCTCCTCCGGCGAGCGCACGCGCGCCTTCCTGAAAGTTCAGGATGGGTGCGACTACTCCTGCTCCTTCTGTACCATCCCCCTCGCCCGCGGCAAGAGCCGCTCCCAGCGCATCGAACAGACGGTCGATCAGGCCCGGCAGATCGCGGCGCTGGGATATAAGGAGATCGTCCTCAGCGGCGTCAACATCGGCCTATACGGGCAGGAACACGACGAATCGCTGCTCGATCTACTTCATGCATTGGATGAGGTGGAGGGCGTCCAGCGCTATCGCATTTCTTCGATTGAGCCCAACCTGCTCACGGACGACATCATCTCCTTCGTCGCCTCCTCCCGCCGCTTCCAGCCTCATTTCCACGTCCCCCTCCAGAGCGGTGACGATCACGTCCTCGGCAAGATGCGTCGCCGCTACCGGCGCGACCTATACGTCGACCGCGTCGCTACCATCAAAGAAAAAATGCCCCACGCCTGTATCGGAGTAGATGTCATCGTGGGGTTCCCGGCCGAAACGAAGGAGCGCTTCGAGAACACGTACCGGTTCCTGACCGACCTGCCCATCTCTTACCTCCACGTCTTCACCTACTCCGAGCGCCCGGATACCGTTGCCGTAGATAAACGCGACGACATGGGCGGCGCCCCCATCCCCCGGCAGGAGCGCTCCCGCCGCAACCGCATGCTCCGCATCCTCTCCGAAAAAAAGCGCCACGCCTTCTACGCCGCCCACCAGGGCGAAGTCCGCCCCGTGCTCTGGGA
>DASSAV010000568.1:0-3998 GCA_035699265.1 Rhodothermales bacterium | reverse complement strand
GATGTGGTCGAGGAGGTCGTCCACGATCATCACATTTCCGCCTCTGGGCAAAAGCCAGTTGCAAAAGAAGCCGACCGTCTCCTGCATGTTCTCCAGCAGGCAATTCGGCTCAGGCTCAATATCGACGTGAATGAGCCGGTCGGTCTGGTCGCGCAATTGCGCCAGTGCTGCCGTGAGCAGCGCGAGATGGATCGCGCCGTGCTCCAACGCCTCCCGCCGTTCCCGGGCATTCAGCCAGGGCTTGTAGGAGATCGGTGAGGTGGAGATGCCGCCGTCCACGTCCTCAGGCAGCAGATCGGCCAGGATGCGAGCCAGACGCAGCGTGTAATCCACGCGCTCCGCCGAGCGCCAGTCCGGCTCATAGACCTTATCCTTCACCGCTCGCCCGTGGAAGCCGCCGTGGGGAAATCCGTTGATGGTGTATACGTAGAGTCCGTTCTCGTCCAGCCAGTCCTTGAATCCGGGCAGGACGTCCCCTTCCAGCAGATCGTTTGCGGCGGCATTCGAGAGGCGCAGCCCGACGCCGAAAGGCCGGTCGGGTGACATACGCAGCTTGAGCGTGGGCAGGTATTGCTTCAGGTTTCGGAACACTTCGTCCCAGCGCTCGCCGGGATGGATGTTCGTGCAATACGAGAGATGAAAGAACCCGTCCTTGCCGATCTGCATGCGCCGCCCGAATTAATTGCTGCCTCGTTTGAGACAGGCCTACTTGTTCAACTTAGGGCGCGGCATGCCAGGCCCTCGCATAGATCAGACCTCCGCGCACACTTCGCTGCGGTCACGAAGAAACATGATCGCCTCGGTGTACCGGCCGAGATCGACGTCGTTGACCTCCACCCCTTTGCCAATGCCGTCCAGGAGCATGACCGTCAACTCGCCGCCGAGGTGCTCGCGGAACTCCTGAAGTCCTCTGAACAGTGAACGCGGGTGATCCGGCTCGCCCAGGTGCTCCAGCATCTCCGGTACAAACAGTCTGAATCCAACCCCTTCGAGCACCGATAGTACCCGCTCCATCTCTGTGTCGGAGAGGCGGCCCTGTAAATACGAATATGCAGTGTCCAGCGCAATCCCTGTTGCGACGGCCTCGCCGTGCCGGAGTTCATAGCCGGTCAACTGCTCCAACCGGTGCGCCGACCAGTGTCCGAAATCGAGCGGCCTGGAACTGCCCAACTCAAAGGGATCGCCTGAGGTGGCGATGTGCTGTAGATGAAGCTCGGCGCAGCGGTAAATAAGACGCTGCATCGCCTCCATGTCCCGCTGAACCAGTGCCGCCGCATCTCGCTCCAGATCCGAAAAAAAAGATGCATCTTTGATGAGCGCTACTTTTACGGCCTCGGAGATGCCCGAACGCCAGTCGCGATCATCAAGTGTCGTGAGAAATGAGAAGTCGTTCAACACCGCGAAGGGCGGCGCGAACGTACCGAGGAAGTTCTTCTTACCGAAGGCGTTGACGCTGTTCTTCACCCCGACGGCCGAGTCGTTCTGTGAGAGCACCGTCGTGGGTACGCGGATGAGGCGGATGCCCCGATGGGCCGTGGCCGCGGCGTATCCGACGGCGTCGAGAACGGCCCCCCCTCCTACCGCAACGACGTACGAGTGCCGGTCGATGCGTTCGTCGTTGACGGCTCGGTGAATCCGTTCGATCAGGCGGGGGTCGTTCTTGCTGCTCTCACCACCAGGCATGACGAGTGGCTCACCGGCCAGTTCGACCACATCCGCGTGGGCATCGGCGTAGGCCCGGATCCTGTCGAGGAGATCCGGATGATGGGTTAACACACCGGAATCGACCGCGAAGAGCAGCTTCTTCGGTTTCCCCTGCGCGTCTGCCTGAACGATCCGCGCGAGGAGGGGATGACTCGGTTCAAACAGTCCGGTGGTAAAGTGAACCTCGTATGTAAAGAGCAGAGGGACGTGCTGATGAATTGGTTCCATGTGCAAGGTCGGCCCGGGCGAAAACGCTACTCTCGTGCAGAGTAGTCGCACAGCTTTCACATAACCACAGGCTTATACAAATGTTCACGTCACGGCAAACAGCCGGGCGAGTCCGAGGGAGAGCGGCAGTAGCAAAGCCGTCAGTACGCCGAAGACCCACCCGCCGAATCCGGCCGCCAGCGTCGCATCCAGCAGGATGAGGGAGAGCACGCCCGCGCGGACAGCCACTCGAATACGCATCGGCTGCGGCTCGCGCGCGGCCCTCACGTATGGCGGCACTACGATTACCGCAAAGAGCAGCAAAAAGGGTACCGCGCGTATAGCCGCGAATCCTGGCAGGAAAAACAGGGCCATGAGGCCCAGAATGACCAATCCAATGAACACTACAGCGAGCCACCCGGTACTGCTGCGCCCCCCGTGCACCTCTCCCCGGCTGACCCCCGTGACCGCCGCAATGTAGATTACCGGCAGGGCCGCGAGGAACCATAACTGACCGACCATCATCACCACGGCGCTAACGCCGAGGAGCAGATTCCCACCCCGGCACAGCCCCATGTTGACCGGCCCGAGAATTGGATTGTGCTTGCCGACCGAGTCGTACGCTACTACCCAGATCGCCACCGCAAGGGCCAGTACGGCGCTGAAGATGGAGACCATCGCCGCTGCCACAACCCCCACCAGCAAGAGGAGACATCCCAAGATTGCACCGGTGCGCCGCTGCACCTGCCCACTCGGGATGGGGCGCTCCGGGCGCTCGGTAGCGTCGAGGTCCGCGTCGAAGACGTCGTTCAACACCACCCCGCCACCGTACAACCCCGTGGTAGCGATCAACAGCCAGGAGAGGTGGACGAGTGCCCGCTCCCCAATCTGCAGCCCCATCAATTGGAGGGCGCCCGACGCGGCGAAGCCGGCCAGGATGTCTGCCCAGGCCGTGATGATGTTGGCGGGCCGCAGGAGTTGCAAGTAGGCCTGCGCCCGCGATCCAGGTGGGCGGACAGCTTCTTCCATGGGGTTGTCAGTTATTCGTGGTCAGTGGTTTGTTGTCGGTCTGGGATGGTGAGTTGAATTGTAACGAACCTTACAGTTTGAGCGAGTTCGTTCCTGGTTCTCTGGCTGGTTCGGTGGGAGGTGGGGTGTCAATTGTAACGGATCTGACGATCTTCGCACTCCTTTAGAGCATGCAAGACGCATCATTGCACACTTTGCACGCTTTTTGTCAGTTGTTGGAGGTCAGTGGTCAGTTGTCGGTTGTGCCCTGGTGTTGAAGTGTTCGCGTGTTAACGTGTTCGAGTGTTCAAGTCAGCGGCCTTCAAATTAGGGACTTGCGCATGTGAAACTGCCGGTGCTCGCGAGGGAAGCCGGGCAACTCCGCGTAGACGCTGTACCCTCGCTGCTCATAGAAAGGGCGAGCCTCGAAGTCGAATGTGTCCAGCCGTGCCTGCCGGCAACCCGCCTCCCGAGCTCGCCGCTCTGCCTCGTCGAGGAGGGCGGTCCCGTATCTGCACCCGCGTGCCGATTCTTTCACCCACAGCGCGTCCACCTGCAACCAATCCCATACAAGCGAGCCGAGGAGCCCGGCGACCAGCCGACCATCGACATGAACCGCAAGCCGCAACGGGCGATAATTCCGCGGCGGGGCATGCTGGTCACCGAACCCGATGAGTTCCTGCTGGATGCTTTGCTCGTCAGCATCCGAGAGCCGGTCGTCTACCGAGAATGACATCGCAAATCGCAATGAGAAGGCTAGCCAAGAAAAATTAGGCCGGGCTCTCCAACGGATCAGGCAGCCTCTCTGCAGGCCACCCTACTTGATAATCAAACTGTCCCGGTCCCTCGTCTTCGTATTCGCCTCACGGCCGCCACGCAGGACGGTGTTGCCGTTGTACAACTGCCGCTGGTCGATGGCGGGCGGATTCAGCCAGTCATCTTCGTTCATCTGGCCGCTCTGGCCGTAGGCCGCCAGCGCGTTCTCGTACGTCACCTTGCGTACGTCCTCCGGCGAGATGCCCCGCTCCAGCATCAGGGTGGCTGTTTTGGGCACCGCCAACGGATCGCTGATGCCCCAA
>DASSAV010000567.1:0-5248 GCA_035699265.1 Rhodothermales bacterium | reverse complement strand
CCGTGTCCGTCGGGGATCTCCCGTAACAGGGCGCGCGCAACGGCGGGTTCGCTGAGGCCGCCGTGCTGATCCAGAAAGACGTCTACCTGCTCGTGAACTGTTTCAGATGCACGCAGCCAGTCGGACAGCCAGTTGCTCCCGACCGGTTTGTGTCCGGCGCGCTGAATATCGGCAGCCAGCGCCGAGCACCAATGGGCGGGATCCGCTTCAACGGCCTGGGTTACCCGGTGGCCGGGATCGAGACGAGATGGATCCGACTTCACACTGACGTAGGTACCCGGACGGCTTCGTTCAAGGAACCGGAGGAGCCGTTTGGAAGTGATCCGACCCCCGACATGCAGCACGGCGTCCGGTGCATGTGAGGAGGCGAAGCCGGTATCGAGCAACAACTGGTCATAGTACGCCACCCGGTTACTCACGGCTTCTCCGACGCGAAGTTGTGAGCCTACGTCCGGCAGGAGCGGCCAGTCGAGTGTCTCCGACAGTTGCGATACGGCTTCGGAGTGCCCGAATCCATCCATCTTACCGACCACAATCAAGCCCCGCTCGACGCGCCGAAACTCGTTGGCAATCAGGAGCACGCCCATTTCGCCCATCTCCTTCTTACCGGCCGCGTAACCGGTATATGGCGCGCCGACGGCCATCCAGCGCTGTAATGAGGCGATGTACGCAGAATAGTCACGCCCGTCCGGGTCTGGCGCAAGGCGTTCCCGGTACATGAGGTTCAGATGCACCGGGCCTTGCGGTGGGCGGCGCGCGCGGTGGACGGCGTGATCCACGGTGGTCAACACGACTTCAGGCGCAATGTCGGTAGTGGGAGCCGGGACGTCGAACTGCCACCGGACGTATTCGCCGAAGATACCGACCTGCTGAATCGCCTGGTTGGCCCCGGTCTGCCGGAGTTCGGGCGGCCGGTCTGCCGTGAGCAGGAGCATCGGTACGCCCTCGGTGGCAGCCTCGACCACGGCAGGGAACCCGTTTGCCACAGCCGTACCGGAAGTCGTCACCCAGACGGCGGGGCGCCCCGAGGCCCGGGCATACCCTATGGCAGCGTAGGCTGTACCGCGCTCATCGAAGTGAATGAGTCGCCGTGCGGCAGGATGCGCTGCTATGGCTGTGGCCAGGGGTGTACTGCGCGAACCGGGAGCGACGCAGAAGAAGTCGATTCCGGTCCGGATCAGTTCCTCGACGATGAGGTTCGCCCAGAGCCGGTTGATATTAGCTGCGCCGGTTATCAAGCCCGAGAATCCTGATGAAGTCGCTGATTTTCTGCTCGATCTCTTCGTGCTCAGCCTCGGGCTTCGATCCCGGCACGATACCCGCCCCGGAGTACAGGGAGAGCGTGTCCCCTCGCACGAGGCCCGACCGAATCCCTACGGCAAATTCGGCACTATCCGTCCCGATCCAGCCGATGGGTCCGGCGTACCATCCCCGGTCGAAAGCTTCGCGCTCGCGGATGGCTTCAAGCGCCGCACCCGTAGGATGTCCGCCTACGGCCGGCGTCGGGTGGAGCGCCCGGATGATCTCGACGTCATTGGTGCCCTCCCGGAGGACACCCCGTATGCGGGACAGAAGATGCCGGCCGCGTGCCAGCCGCATCTCTACCGGATCTGTATCGGCCGTGACATCAGTGCAGAGGCGCGTGAGCATTGTGGTGACACTACGTTGAACGTAGGCGTGCTCCAGCCGGTCTTTCTGGCTGTGGAACAGCTCATCGCACAACCGCTCGTCATCCTCGGCGGAATCCCCGCGCGGGCGCGTACCTGCAACAGCTTCGCTCAAAACCTCACGACCTTCCCTCAAGAACAGTCGTTCGGGAGACGCCCCCAGGAATGCAGTATTCGAATCCACCTGGAAGCAGAAGTGAAAGCAGTCCGGGGTAGCCGTATGGAGCTTTTCGAGAAGCCTGACCGGATCGACATCGTCTGAGAATCCGAAGTCGACCTTTCGGGCAAAGACCACTTTCCCCAGGGTACCTGCTACAAAGGCATCCAATCCCCATTCGACGTTTCGGATCCAGCCTTCGCGGTCCGGCACATCGCGCCGGTACTCCGGAAGCGAAAGGTCGTCCCGGCGTCCGCCGGCAGGAAGCTGAAGGCGCTGAATCTCTTGCAGAAGTTGGGGCCTGCGGTTCAGGTCGCGGGGAAATACCAGGTTGCAGGCCAAGACGGCCAACCCGTCACGTTCCACGAACTCGAAGCGTGGGAGTACGAAGCGGAAAGTGCCGAAGGGCTCCCATTCCGGCGCCGTCTCCCGCCGGGTATCGAAGCGGACCCCACCGAAATAGCGCGCCGACGTCCCTCGAAGCGCCTGCACACGCCGGATCATTTCATCCAGATCATTCCCATACCCAGGCTCGACCAGATCCGCGACACCCGCTCCGGCCGAAGTCCAACACCGGGTGCGGTCAGACCAGAGGATCTTTTGTTCGAATGGCTGTGCGGAAAGCCAGGCGTAAGGTTCGGCTACGTCCACCGCCAGTTCTACACGAACCACGCGGTCCAGGGGCTCCGTCCGCTGAGCCAGTTCCAGGACCCTAAGTACCTCGCGTGCCAGGGTATGGTAAAGGATCTCAAGATCCTGTTCACATTCCGTCGTGGCTACATTACCGCTTTCCATCGGCCAATTCCTCATACCCCGCTTTCGCCGGGCCTGACACACTTCATTGAGCTAGCTGGCGAAAGCGCGCTATTCAACCATGATCTCCTCCACCTCATCGAGGTGCAAGGTGCAGTTCAACAGGTGCGCCGCAAAGCCCGCTGCGGTGTATTCCAGATGATTGACACACGTGTTCGCATGGTGAACCTCGTCCATCCGCTCCAGGCCATACTCGTCCAAAATCGTCGCCAGGAGGACTCTCAAGAACCGTCCATGCGTTACGACAACGACCGTCTGCCCGGAATGCCGCTCCACGATGTGGCGGATCGCACGCAGCCCGCGCGTCTGAACGTCCAGAATCGACTCACCCCCTTCCACGCGTGTACCGTAGTCCCCCCGCTTCCACTGCTGGTGCATCTCGTGAAGTGCCGTTTCGACGCGGGATGATACAGGCTCTCCCTCGTACACGCCCCAGGACATCTCCTCGAGATCCTGCAGCCGGTACAATGCTACACCGTCGTGATTTGCCGCAATGTAGGAGGCGGTCTCTTCCGCACGGCGGAGGGTGCTCGAGTAGATGGCGTCGATCGGAACGCCGGCGAGCCGCCTCCCCAACGCCGCGGCCTGTGCCCTCCCAGTAGCATTCAGGCTACTGTTGATGCGCCGCCCCTGCACGATTCGCTTTCGGTTGTAGTCGGTTTCTCCGTGTCTGACGAGGTAGAGTGTTGTCGTTTGCATTCAGGGTTTACTTCAATCGGCGTCGCTCTGCTCCGTAACGGGCCTGCCACCCCTATTGTGTTCGGATCTGACCGGTTCCAGATCGCGCGCTTTGATTCCTGCGCGACCTCTGCTCACGGTTAACGCCTACACCTCTGCCGAATCTAAGTTTCAATTATTTCTGAAAGTTCGTGGTCAGCCCCAAGCTTACCGGGCATGGGGTCATTCCCGAGGTTCCAGTACGAGGTCCGGCCCGATGCGAAAGCGGAACTGAGGATCATGCATTCCTGCCGCTCCCAGGACGGGCCGCAGCATCGTCTCGATGGCACGGGCCGTATGGATGCGGGGCTGAGCAGACGTTTTCAGGTGTTGTTCGGCCTGACGGCGCAGCACCTGTTGCGTGTGTTGCAGGGCCTGCTGCTCGACTTTCTGTCCGCTTCCCTCGTGCGTCCGCGCCCATCCAACGTCCGTCTTCACCTCCATGCGCTCCAAGTCGGGTTCTACCGAATAGATGGAAAGCTGAGGCAGCGTTATTTCAACTACCCCTTCCTCGGCGATTTTGATGTCTCGTCTCCGAAGTTGCCGCACGTCAAATCCGTAGGAGACCCGACCAGGCAGACGCACAGTGGCAGTCGTGGTGCCGAGATTGAAGCGAAGAAGGTCCGGGAGGAAATACTTCGTGTTCTCCACTGTCGTGGTAGCCGAGATGTCGAGGTATCCCGTCACGAAGAAGGAAGCAGGCGCCTCCCGCTGGATGGTCGAAACAACCAGTGATCGGACCTCCTCCTCCATTATTCCGGGGTGTAACAACCGCCCCCCCAGGGAGACCGCAAAGGCAACGGCCAGGAGTCCGACGACCACCGCTGCCCCAACAACTGCGTATAATCCTCTCCGCCGTTTCATGCCGCACTTTTGCCTGAGATGTGGTTCTACACCGTTCTTCTTAACACCCGATGCGGCCGGAATTTCGCCATTATGGATTGATGATCTGGAAGGCGCGGACCGTGGGAGGCGTCATCTCCACATCGCGAATGTCGTACCCTTCCGGAATATGGAGTTGCGGCCGGAGGCGGCCCGTGGTATCCGCCAGGATATCCCGATATTCCACGTCGGCGAAAAAATCCGGAGCCGTCTCGACGGCGTCGAACTGATCCAGCGGCACGCGATACTGGACGGTTACGACACTCGGCTCCAACCTGACGAACTGTTCGGTTGCCCCACGCACGACCACGTCGATCTGGCGGGTCCCCTGGGTAAACTCTTTTGCACGGGCCTTGAGGATAACTGAATCCGGATCGCGCGCCACGAGGCCGCTGAGCGTATCAGCCAGCGGAATCCGGGCAACTACGGAGTCCCGAAGGTCCAATACCTCAAACGGCTCAGTGGGCCAGAACGCCAGATCCCCCACTACAGAACGGGCTCCCGACACGGTGACGGAATCGGGGATGATGGCAGGCGGAGACACGAGAAAATGTGTGGGAGGTGTTTCGATGTCAGCGACGAGCTTGACAGGTACTTTGACCAGGATGCGCTGCTCTTTATGCAAGTCGACGCGCAAAGGCGTCACGCTACGGATGAGGACGTTCTTGTTCAGTGAAATCGACTGTACGGCCGCCTCAAGGTTTACCTGATCCTGGGAGGCATCCATGGGGACGACCGGCAGATCGGAGCCGAAGTCGAAGAAGCCAAACAGGCCGATGAGTTGCCAGCCAGGTCCCTGCATCTCAACACGCACCTTTTTCGGAGGCAATTCGGACAGGGCCTGATCCACGGGCAGGTTCCGGACGGTCGTGGGGAGTTGGACGACACGGACGTAGTTCTCCTGCATGGTGAACGTGAACCATAGCATGCAAGAGATAAGGATGGACGTGGCAATCGCAAGGCCCTGCCGCTTCGGCCTGTCCTCCGGCGGCGTCGGTGGCCGCGTCGAATT
>DASSAV010000566.1:0-2908 GCA_035699265.1 Rhodothermales bacterium | reverse complement strand
GGAGCCGAAGGTGAAGGTATCCGGCAGGAGGTTCAGGTTGGAGGCGGCGATTTCGTCCCAGGTAATTTCCTGGCCGGTGTAGGCGCTCTCGCGGCCCATGATGGCTGTCAGTGTGCTCTCGGCGATTTGCCGGGCCTCGTTGATGGGCTCACCCGCGCGGATGCTTGCGATCAAGTCCGTGTGCTCCTGGACGTAGGCGTTGTTGCCGCGTTCCGGGTGCCGGTACAGGACCTCGCCGCTGTGCGACGTGATGACGGAGCTGTCCGTGTGCAGGTCCGCGATGCCTTTCGTGCCGATGATGCGGTTGGTGACCCGCTTGGCCGTCCCGTCCATCTGGCGGCACTTGGCCTCTACACGTGCGCCGTTCGGGAATTCGTACTCCACGCTGAAGTGATCGTAGATGTGGCCGTACTGGGGATCCACACGCACCAGCCGTCCGCCCATGGCGAGTGCCTTCGCCGGATTGGCGTCGAAGACCCAGTGGATCACGTCGATGTTGTGGACGAACTGCTCCACGATGTGGTCGCCTGAGAGCCAGGTAAAGTAGTACCAGTTGCGGCACTGCCACTCCATGTCCGACATGCCGGGTTTGCGCTCGCGCAGCCAGAGCGTGCCCGTCATGTAGTATTCCTCCCCCCCGAGCAGATCGCCGATCATGCCGTCGTGGATACGCTTGATGGCCTCCACGAAGCTGGGCTGGCGGCGGTAGAGCGTCCCGGCGATGACGGAGAGATTCTTTTGCCGGGCGGCCTCGCCCGACGCGATGATGGAGCGGACGCCCGTCGGATCCGTTGCGATGGGCTTTTCCATGAAGACGTGCTTGCCCGCGTCCACGGCCGCCTGGAAATGGATCGGCCGGAAGCCGGGAGGCGTCGCCAGGATCACCATGTCGATGCCGCTGCCCAGGACGCCCTTGTAATTGTCGAATCCCGTGAAGCAGTTGGCATCCGTGACCTGGAGCGCATCGCCAATGGCCTCCTTCAGGTTTTTGCGGCTTTCGTCGAGCCGGTCCTCGAACAGGTCGCCCATCGCCGTGATCTGCACGCCCGGCGACGATTGGACGGCGTCCCTGGCCGCCCCGGTACCCCGGCCGCCGCAGCCGACGAGTCCTACCTTGAGGAGGTCCGAGCCGGCCGCGTAGGCGAAGTTTCCTCCGGCGAGCAAGACGGAAGAGCCGACCGTGGCAGCAGCCGTGGTCTTGATGAAGTCGCGGCGGGAGAGCGTCGAGAGCGGCGAGGTATTCATGGCGGTCGTGAAGGATTGGCGAATGGGGCGCGGTGCACCGGTTATATAGCTCCGGGCAGGCAGTGAGTCAAGAGCCGCGACCGCTGAATCCCGGGCCGGACGGGTTCAAACTACCCGAACGGCAGGAGTTCAGTCCTGCGCGCCTGTGGCGACCTCCCGAGAGGACACGGTGCGGCAGACTACCTGCCACTGCGCCCCGTCTCTGGCGAAGACGAGGAGGTCGATTCCGGCTTCGAGCGTGGACCGGCCGTCCATCTCATACGTGATCGAGAACGGGCACGCTGCTATGGCCGCGTCTCCCCAGACCTGGATCTCAGGCATTCCGGCCTCGAACGCATTTACGTGTACCGCCTCCACGAAATCACGATAGGATTGGGCGCAAGGCGCCCTGCCCTTGATGCGGCCCTCGAATCCCGGTGCCATGAACACAACGTCCTCGTGCAGGAAGGGAGCTATTTCGGAATACCGGCCTTCGAGCCACGAACGGTTGATAGCGTCGATGGTCTCGAGAAGGAGCGAAGTCTCTTGTACTGACATAACGCGCAGGGTTTGTCCGCAGCCGGTACCCCGCCGGATTGGCGGGGCGCGGGGCGATTCACCATTACGAAACGCTCAATCGAACGGAATCCCGGTCTTGGTGGAAATATCTCGGAGGTCTTCGACGACGGGGAGGATGACGGGAATACCCTCTGAAGTCCGTACGGCTTCCGCTTCGCGCTCCGGGTCGCCCGGGATGACGACGCCCGGCGTTCCAGGGGCAGGCCGGGTGGCTTTGAACACGCGCCGCCACTCGTCGATTTGTCGTTTGAACTCGTCGGGGTCGATAAATCCGTCGATGCGCATCGCGCCGAAGAAGTGCCCTATGCCCTTTCCGACGCTCCTGGACGGGATCTCCTGCCGGAGTGCGAACGGCGGCGCGAACGGCCCCCAGTTGGCCCCGCTCAGGACGCAGCAGAGGATGTCCACCATCGAGGCGAGGGCAAACCCCTTGTGGCCGCCGCCCTCGCGGCTGAGGCCCAGTGGCATCAGGGCGCCGCCGTCGATCATGGCGTTCGGATCGGCAGTCGAGTTGCCCTCACGGTCGATGGCCCAGTTGAGAGGTATTGCCTTTTGCTCGCGGCGGGCGATCTCGATCTTGCCGTACGCCACGGCGCTGGTCGCCATGTCGATGACGATGGCAGGCTCCTCCTTTCCCGGGAAGGCGATGGCAATCGGGTTGGTGCCCAGCATCCGCTCTGCCCCCCAGAGCGGTGCGACGATCTTCGTGGAGTTCGTCATGGCGATTCCGATCTGGTCGCGCTCCAGCGCCTGGAGGACGTAGTAGCCTGCAATGCCGAAGTGGTTCGTGTTACACACGCTGACCCATCCGGAGCCGGCCGCGTCGGCCTTGTCCATGGCGATCTGGTTCGCTTTAGGGCCGACGACGAGGCCGAGGCCGTTGTCGCCGTCTATACTGGCGGTACTCGGCGACTCTCGGACGACGGAAATCTGAGGGCGAGGGTTGATCTTGCCGATGCTCAGTAGGTCGAAGTAGGTATGGAGCCGCGCGACACCATGCGAGTCGATGCCGCGAAGGTCTGCCGTTGCGAGCACCCCGGCTGCGAGGCCGGCATCTTCGTCAGGGACGCCGAAATGGCGGAATACCTGTTCGGTGAACGCGCGC
>DASSAV010000565.1:0-4078 GCA_035699265.1 Rhodothermales bacterium | reverse complement strand
CGGACCCTGCGGCAGCCGCTCCAGGCACTGGCGGATGATCTTGATGCTCTCCTTCATCTCGTCCATGCGGACGAAGTACCGCGCCAGGCAGTCGCCCTCGGTGCGGATCGGAATGTTGAAGTCGATGTCTTCGTACTTGAGGTAGGGCTCGAAGCGCCGGATGTCGTACTCCACGCCGGAACCGCGCAGCATGGGGCCGGTCATGCCGAGCTCGACGGCCTCTTCCGCAGTGACCACGCCCACGCCCTCGATCCGGTCGATCCAGATGCGGTTGCGGTTCAGGAGCTTCTCCCAGCCCGCGATGACTTCCGGGTAACGGTCGACGAAGTCCCTGATCAGGGCCAGCGCTGCGGGCGTCAGGTCATTGGCGACGCCGCCCACGCGGGGGTGGCTCTGGTGCATGCGCTGGCCGGCTACCTCGTCGTAAATCGAGTAGATATCCTCGCGGCCCTGAAATGCCCAGAGGAAGACGGAAACGGCGCCCGCGTCCATCAGGTGGACGCCGAGCCAGAGCAGGTGCGATGAAATTCGCGCCAGTTCGCTCAGCATGGTCCGGATCCACTGGGCGCGCTCCGGAACCTCCACGCCCGCCACCTTCTCGACCGCCAGGCACCACGCCACGTTGTTGGAATACGGGGCGAGATAGTCCATGCGGTCCGTGTAAGGCATGAACTCGTGGAACGTCTTGTGCTCCGCGATCTTCTCAACACCGCGATGCAGGTAGCCGATGTCCAGTACCGCCCGCTCGATCGTCTCTCCGTCCAGCTTGACCACGCACCGGAGCACGCCGTGCGTGGCCGGGTGTTGCGGGCCGAGGTTGAGAATCATCTCGTTCTCGAGTGGATCCGAGTATTCCTCCTCGAGCTCGGGGGTGTGCCGCTCTTCGAGCCAGGCATGCTTGCTCAACAGGCGCTTGTAGATGGCCTGGTTGTGTTTCGGCCAGAAACGGAAGTGCCCACCGAAGTCGAGGGTGGTTCCGGGAATACCCTGCCGGGAAGGGGGATCGACTTGGCTTACAGGATCGGGCATAAGTACAAATCTATCGGTTCAAAACACCGGCCCGTCGGGCCGAAGCGCCTGGCGGATCTGCCGGCTCAATGCGTCGTGCCTTCCATGTCCGAGGTCGGCTCTTCGTAACTCTTGACCGGCTTGGAACCGTGCGCTGCCGCGTAGGGGTCCATCGTCAGCGGACCCTCGGGCGTCTGCGGCGGCAACGGCAACGATCCGGGGATGCCGAGCAGCGGGAATTCCTTGCGGAGCGGGTAGTATTCAAAGTCCTCCGGCATGAACATCCGGCGCGGATCCGGGTGGCCCTTGAACCGGATCCCCAGCATGTCGATCACCTCACGCTCGTTCCAGTTGGCTGCGCGGTAGACCGGCGTGATGGAGTCCACTTCCAGCTCCTCCTCGTCTACGCGGGTCTTGATGCGAATGCGCTTTCTATCCTGGATGTTCACGAGGTTGTAGATCAGCTCGAACCGGTCCTCCTCCGTAAACCGGTCCGCTCCCCCGAGATCCGATAGATAAGCAAACCCCTGTTCCTCCTTCAGGAAACGGCAGACCTCCACGATCCGCCCCTTGCGAACGAGCACCGTATGCTCGTTCGCATACTCGGCCACCCCGAGTACGTCGTCTCCGAAACGCGCCTGGAGCGCCTCCACGACCTCCGGCACGAACGTAGTGCCCTTCGCGTGCGGGTTCTCGTGGGGACCCGGGCGAGGCGGATCGACGGGTGTGAAGTAAAACTTGAGTGCCTGGTGCGAGCGGTCCGAGTCGAGCTTGGTCGTCGCGTTCTTGGAAGCGTCCCTGGGCATGGATCGGAAACGAACAACGTGGTGCGCCCTGCGCCTCACGCTGATCCGTGTAGTCGTTAAGTCAGGCTCAATCGTTGTACCGAGCAGCCACTTCCGTCCCCTGCGGGGCCAGGATGGTCCCGTGCTGCTCGCCCTCGGCATAGTCCTTGGCGAGGGAGTAGTTGTTGCGGATGTTCTCCTGAATATCCATCAACGCGTGAAGGACGGCTTCGGGCCGCGGCGGACAGCCGGGAATGTACACATCCACCGGGAGAAAATTGTCGACGCCCTGCACGACCCCGTAGCAGCGGTGGGGACCGCCGGACGAAGCGCAGACGCCCATGGCGATGCACCACTTCGGGTCGGCCATCTGGTCCCACACACGGCGAATGGCGTGCGCCATCTTGTAGGAACACCAGCCCGCGACGATCATCAGGTCGGCCTGCCGCGGCGAAAAGCGCATGGCTTCGCTCCCGAAGCGAGCCACGTCGTATTTCGGGCCGGCAAACGCCATCATCTCGATCGCACAGCACGAAAGGCCCAACGGCATGGGCATGAGGGAGTTCGAACGCGCCCAGTTGACGACGGCGTCCAGTTGGGTGGTCAGAAATCCCTCCTTAAAAACTGTTTCGAGTCCCATAATGGTCTATGTCCGGGCGGCACGCGCACGCGCCGCCTTTTGAATGGCACAACTCGCACACGTTCGACCGTGTACGGACAAGTGCTTGTATGTGCGCGACGGACGCCGGTTTCGATCCGCCCGCCGCATCACGAAAACTCCAGACCGCCCTTCTTGATGTCGTAGATCAGGCCGATCGCGAGTACGATGATGAAGAACACGATCACCCCGAGCACGCCGAAGCCGATACCATCGTCCAGAAACTCCCGAAACGACACCGCCCAGGGATACATGAAAACGACCTCTACGTCGAACACGATGAAGATCATGGCGACGAGGTAAAACCGGACGGAGTAGCGCTCCCGGGCGGAACCGACCGGGTCCATGCCGCTCTCGTAAGGGGCCAGCTTTATCCGGTTCGGACGGTGCGGCCCGAGGAGCTTGGAGGCGGCTAGCAGCGATAGCGAAAGCCCTATCGCAATCAGCACCATGATGATGAACGGAACGAAATCGATCAGCATGCAGCGTGGCTCCAGGATGTGCCTGTTCAACGTCGGGCAGGGCTCCTCGCACCGCTATGTTGCGCAGGCCGCCCTCTACACCCAGCCCGTTAAGCTACGAAAGATGACCCGCCCATCAACGGACCCGAACGGTGAAGAACAGGCAAAGGGGGTTCGTGAAAGGGAGAGAGGAAGAATGAGGGAAAGAGAGGAGGGGACGAGGGCGCATATAAACGAAAGAGCCTCTGGTCCTGGTGGCCAGAGGCTCTTCTATGACCGTAAGAGTCTGCTACATGCTGTAGGTCAACCGGAGCAGGGCCAAGCGGCCGATCTTCGGGGCGCCGACGAACTCGCGGTGCTCGTCGTCGAGGACATTGTATACCGACACGTCCATCCGCAAACCCGGCGCAAAGCGCGCGAAATCGTAGCCCGCACCCAGGTCTAACAGAAAGTAGCTGTCCACGTGACCTGAATAGGGGCCCGTCTGCACGTCGAAGTCACCCGTATACCGGCCGGCGGCATTGAAGGAGAAGCTCTTCGGGACGGCATAGTCGAATCCGGCACGCCACTTCATCGAAGGCGCATTCAACGACAGATGTAAGTCCGGATTGTCCTCGCCGAGCTCCTGGTAGTCGAAACTGTTGTCGCTGACCCAAGAGACGTTTCCGAACAGGTTCAACCGCGAAGTAACGATCAGTTGCGAGGCTGCGTCGATCCCGTAAAAGCTGAGATCGCCGAAACTGCGGTAGGTCAAAAAGCCACCGACTGCGGTCGGATCGTTCGTGGCAAGGACTTGCTGGTCAGGCTGCACGACTGCTGCTGGCAGGTCGTTCATGGCGTTTCCTACCAGCCCTGCAAGGATGGCCGCCGCCTGTGCGGGCGGAATGCCCTGGCCGTTCAGTTGCCCCAGGAGGGCCTGTATGGTCTGGTCGCTCGTGCTGGCGAACAGCGTTCCGAGGGCAACACCCACGTCTTGTGAGAGTCCTTGCTCCTGCAAATAAGCGAACGGAGATCCGATGAGAAGGGGACCGACGAAGTTCTTCTTCTGGGTCCAGTAGCCATCGATTGCTACGATGAGGCGATTCGCCACGAGGCCCTTATAACCAAGCTCGACCGTTTGGGTGACGGTCTGTTTGAGCGGCGCGATATCGATGGGCCCGCTCACA
>DASSAV010000564.1:0-2244 GCA_035699265.1 Rhodothermales bacterium | reverse complement strand
CCTGAATGGCCGGCACGCGGCGACGCTTACCAAGGGGTCGCCCGGGATCCTCCACGGCGCCATGAGCTACTTGCTTCAGGACGAAGACGGGCAGATAGAGCTGGCCCACTCGATCTCCGCCGGGCTGGACTACCCCGGCGTTGGCCCGGAGCACTCGTTCCTCAAGGATCTCGGCCGGGTGCAGTACCGGACCGCCACCGACGCAGAAGCACTGGAGGGCGTCAAGCTCCTCTCGCGTACCGAGGGCATCATCCCCGCCCTTGAATCGGCGCACGCCGTCGCCTTCCTACAAAAGCTTGCACCTGAAATGGGACGCGACGAGGTGGTGGTCCTCAACTGCTCGGGGCGCGGCGACAAGGATATGGGGACGATCTCCAGGTATTTGTAAGGGTGTGACGCGCGCTGCATTCACTCCAGAAGAACACGCAGGCTATTGGCTTCGATGTTTTAGCCAGGTTGATAGAGTTAAACCGTAGAGACGCGAGATCTCGCGTCTCTACCGAACCATCTGGCCCAGAAAGACGGCGATAATCCTTAATACCGAATGTCGAGACTGCAAGAACGATTGGAACAGGTGAAAGCCCGAGGCGAAAAGGCCGCGGGCCTCTTCCTCACGAGCGGCTTTCCTGATCCCGAGAATACCCTGCCGATTCTCCAGGCCATCGACGAAGGCGGGGCCGACTTCATCGAGTTCGGGATGCCGTTCAGCGATCCACTCGGGGAGGGCCTTCCCATCCAGCGCTCCAGCGAGCGAGCGCTCCGGCACGGCGTGACGATGCGCGATGCGTTCAGGACGGTCGAGGCTTTCCGAAAGAACAGCGACACTCCCCTCCTGCTCATGGGCTACGTCAACCCGATCCATCGGTACGGAGTTGCCGCCTTCTGCCGGGATGCGAAGGCGGCCGGTGTGGACGGTCTCATCCTTCCAGACCTCCCGCCCGAGGAGAGCGACATCGTGGATGGCACCGCGCGAGAGCACGACCTGAGCATGGTGTACCTCATCGCCCCCAATACTCCGGATGAGCGTGTGGGAGAGATAGACCGGAAAGCAAGCGCCTTCGTCTACGCGGTGTCGGTCACGGGCTTGACGGGAACGGGCCTCGGGACCATCACGCAAGTCGAAAACTACCTGATACGAGCCCGGTCCCTCGTGACACGCAATCCGCTGATGGTCGGATTCGGCATTAAATCGCACGAGGACGCGCTCAGGCTCAGCCGGTACACGGACGGATTCATCGTAGGGTCGGCACTGATAAACCTGGTTGATCAGTTGTGGGACGACGAGCGACTCACCAACTCGGCCCGGCTGGAGCAGGTTCGTGTTTTCGTGCGGTCGTTGAAATACGGCGACGTAGAAGTCGGAGCCTCCTGACGCGAAATATACGCAGAGCAAGAAAAGGGCAACACTAGACAATCAGAAGGAATGGTGACGCAAGTACAAACGACTGCATCCGTGCAAAACAATAATGGTGAGGGTGAGCAGGTGTTGCGCCTCGGCTTGCCGAAAGGGAGTCTGCAAGACGCTACCTTCGAACTCCTGGATAAGGCGGGCTATCAGTTCAGCGTACGGGACCGGTCGTACTTCCCCTCCACGGACGACGACGAGCTGACGGCCATGCTGGTGCGCGCGCAGGAGATGGCGCGCTACGTACAGGACGGGGTGTTCGATGCCGGGATCACCGGCAAGGACTGGATCATCGAGACGGGATCAGACGTGGTGACCGTAGCCGACCTCGTCTACTCGAAGGCCAGCATGCGCCCGGTGAGATGGGTGTTGGCCGTTGCCGAAGACTCCGAAATCCGCTCCGTCAAAGACCTGGAAGGCAAGCGGATCGCAACGGAAGTGGTGAATCTCACTCGACGCTGGCTGGAGCGGAATGGTGTCGATGCGGAGGTGGAGTTCTCCTGGGGTGCTACCGAAGCAAAGTGCCCGGAACTGGTAGATGCAATCGTGGAAGTTACGGAAACCGGATCCTCACTCCGGGCAAACAAGCTTCGTGTCGTCGAGGTGCTGATGGAATCCAATACCCAGCTCATCGCAAACAAAGAGGCGTGGGAAGATCCCTGGAAGCGGCGGAAGATCGAGAACATCGCCCTGCTCATGGAAGGCGCCATCCGTGCCGAGGGACGTGTCGGGCTCAAGCTCAACGCGCGCAAGGACGACGCCCGGCGTATCATGGAGCTCCTCCCCGCACTGCGGATGCCGACGGTGTCGCCGCTCGCCCTGGGTGAGGACTGGGTGGC
>DASSAV010000563.1:0-3520 GCA_035699265.1 Rhodothermales bacterium | reverse complement strand
CAGCCAGGGTCTTCACACCATGAAAGAGTTCTTCCGGAAATTCGCCCACCATACTTCTCTGGCCGTAGGTTCGGCCTGGGCGTTCATTATTGCCTTTGCCGTAATCGTGGTCTGGGCTGTAACCGGTCCGATCTTCGAGTTTTCGAATACGTGGCAACTGGTCATCAACACCGGAACGACCATCGTCACCTTCTTGATGGTCTTTTTAATTCAGAATACCCAGAACCGGGACTCCAAGGCGATTCATTTGAAGCTGGATGAGTTGATCCGGGCGATCGCTCCGGCAAGGACGAATCTCGTCAGCATCGAGGACATGTCAGACGACGATCTGGAACGCCTGCAGAAGGAGTTTCGGATATTGGGGGACCACTTTCATTCCAGGGTGGATCTCTTTTCCAAGGAGTCCACGCAACGACGCAGCCGGCATAAAAAGCAGCATGACGGCGGCTCGAAATAATCTTCCCGGTGCCACCGGCTCAAAGCTCCGTCGTTACACTATCCCATGGAACCAGATCTCGCTTCCGAGCAACTGAACGGCCTCGCCGACGACTGTGAAGAGGTACGTGCGCTGGTCGCCCTCTCGCTCGTTCCCGGCGTCGGGCCGGGCCGCATCCGGGCGCTGGTGGGCCGGTTCGGATCGGTAGCCGCTGCGCTCTCGGCACCCCCCTCCGCCCTGGCCGAGGTGCCGGGCGTCGGCCTGCAGACGGCGGAGGCCATCGCCCGTTTCGACGCGGACGCGGACGTGCGGGAACAACTCGACAGCGCCGAGCGAGCGGGCGCCGAGATCATCACCGCCTGGGACGACCGATTTCCCCACCTGCTTCGCCAGATCTACGATCCACCCGCCTTCCTCTGGGTACGCGGGGAGTTGTTGCCCGAAGATGAGCGCGCAATCGCCATCGTGGGCACACGGCGCCCGACCGACTACGGCAAGCAGGCCGCCGCCGACTTCGCTGCCGGCCTCGTGCAACACGGCTTCACCATCGTCAGCGGACTGGCCTACGGGATCGACGTCGCCGCCCATCGGGCCGCTCTCGAAGCGGGCGGCCGCACGATTTCCGTCCTGGGTTCGGGTGTGGACCGGATCTATCCGTCCAAACACGAGCGCGTTGCCCGCTCCATCATCGAGCAGGGCGCCGTCGTTTCGGAGTTCGCCCTGGGGGCGGCCCCGGAAGCGCCCAACTTCCCGCGCCGCAACCGCGTGGTGAGCGGGCTGTCGCTGGGCACTCTCGTCGTGGAAGCCTACGAAGGCGGCGGCGCCCTCATCACGGCACGGCTCGCCGTCGAGCAGAACCGGGAGGTGTTCGCCGTGCCCAGTCCCGTGCGGAGCAAGGCGGGCGCAGGCACCAACCGGTTGATCCAGCAGGGTCACGCCAAGCTGGTGATGACCGTCGAGGACATCCTGGCCGAATTGGGTGTGCCCGAGCCCGTTTCGACACCGAAATCCGAGGCACCTGCCCCGGCACCGCCCGACTTGAACGGTGTAGAACGCCGCCTCTTCGACGCTCTCACGGAAGAGCCCGTCCACATCGATACGCTCTGCCTCCGCGCCGACCTGGATACGTCTACAGCCCTCGTCTACCTGCTCAGCCTGGAGTTCAAGGGTCTCGTCCGCCAGATGGCAGGCAAGCAGTTTTTCCGTGCATGAGGCAAGGAAGGACCGCGCGGAGTCTTACCTTTGGCGGTAATCAGCAGAATCCATCTTCCGCATGCGTGTAGCATTCCAGGGCGAAACGGGCGCTTTCAGTGAGGAGGCCGTCCGCACCTATTTCGGAGACGGCGTCCAGCCGGTTCCGAGGCCCACTTTCGAGGGGGTCTTCGAGGCTGTCTCGAAAGGGGATGTGGATCGCGGAGTCATCCCGATCGAGAACTCACTGTTCGGCAGCGTCCACGCCAATTACGACCTGCTCCAGAGCAACGACCTCCGGATTATCGGCGAACTGACCCTGCGCATCCGCCACTACCTGATGGCGATTCCCGGCGCGACCATCAAGGGTATCCGCCAGGTGTTTTCGCATCCGCAGGCTCTCGGCCAGAGCCAGTCATTTCTCAAAAAGAACCTGCCCCGCGCCGAGATCATCCCCGCCTATGACACCGCGGGTGCCGCCAAGATGGTCGCGGAGACGGGAGACCTCACCTGGGCTGCCGTCGCCAGCGAGCGGGCCGCCGTAGTGTATGGGCTCAGCGTCCTGGCGGCAGGAATCGAGAGCAACCATCAGAACTACACCCGTTTTCTCGTCCTTTCCCGCGAGGAGGAGCCGATCCGGCCGGGCGTCCCGTACAAGACTTCGCTGGTCTACGCGATGCGCGAGAACGTGCCGGGCATCCTCTTCAAGAGCCTCGCCGTGTTCGCCCTGCGCGACATCAACCTCTTCAAGATCGAGAGCCGTCCACTGATAGGCCGCCCCGGCGAATACCTGTTCTACGTGGACGTGGCCGGTTCCACAGAAGACCCCACCCTCAGCCGGGCCCTCAGCCACCTGAGCGAACTGGCCGCCACGGTCAAGGTGCTGGGCACGTACCCGAAGGGAAGCGTCGTCGGGGGGTGAGCTGAGTCTACGAGTCTCGGAGCGTACGAGGGTAGGAGCATGTGGGCGTCTGGGCGTGGGAGTACGGGAGTTGAAGGTCGGGGACAATCGGGCCCGCTTTCTGCATCAGGGGATACCACCCCACCTGATCCCTGATGCACCGTTCATTTCTGCACGTTCGTGGCACTCACCTACACCTTTCGTGAAGGACTTGCCGGATTCCGGCGGGCAAAGTTTGCCGTGGTGACGGCTACCAGCGCGATGGCTGTCGCCCTCATCCTGATCGGTCTGTTCGGGGTTACCATGTACCAGGCCGAGCAGATCTCGTCCTGGCTCAAGCAACGTGTGGGCGAACTGGAGATTTTTTTGCAGGAGGTAGATGAACCGATGGCGCAGGCGATCTATGCGCGCTCTCAACTCGTGCCGGGCGTTGCCGGCGCGGAGTACGTCTCTAGGAAAGAGGCCCAGGAAGTGTTTCTACAGGAGTTCGGGGAGGGCGGGGAGATTTTCTTCGACCAGCCCTTCCTTCCGGCCTCCATCAAGATCCGTGTCGACGGGGACTATGCCAACCCGGACAGCCTGGCCCGTATGGGCGCCCGCTTCAAAAAGTGGAACCACGTAGACGAGGTCGTCTTCAATCAGGAGCTGCTCGCCAAAGTCCAGCAGAACCTCCGGCTGATCTCCGTCATCGGACTCGCGCTGGGCACTATCGTGGTGCTGGCGGCACTTTTCCTGGTGGCCAACACGATCCGGCTCACCATCTACGCCCGTCGCCTGCTCATCCGCACGATGAAACTGGTCGGTGCGACCGACGCTTTCATTCGCCAGCCGTTCATCATCGAGGGTGTCGCGCAGGGCGTTCTGGCAGGCGTGCTCTCCTCGGCGGCCGTCTGGGGTACCTATGCTACGGCCAAGGTGTTCGTCCCCCAGCTTCAACCGATGGGGGCCGGACTTGCCGTCGCGTCCGTACTGCTTCTCGTCTGCCTCGGTGC
>DASSAV010000562.1:0-2715 GCA_035699265.1 Rhodothermales bacterium | reverse complement strand
GCTCAAAATCGGTGTGGATGACGCCGGCCGCCTGCGGCGCCTTCGTGCCCCGCGTGATCGTCCATGCCCTCGACTCCTTGGGCCCCGCTGTGAAGTACGTGATGAGACCCAGTAGGTCGTACGCCGCCTGGATGAGCCGATCCAGGCCGGAGCGTTTCAGGCCCATCTCCTCCAGAAAGGCGGCCCGCTCGTCCGGCTCCAACTCGGCGATCTGCGCCTCCAGGTCCGCGCAGATCACCACCACGCGCGCGTCCTCCTGCGCCGCGATGCCGCGTACCACGTCCACGTAGGCATTGCCGTCGGGCAGGTCATCCTCCGCCACGTTCGCCGCGTACAGCACCGGCTTGCGTGTGAGCAGGAAGAGCGATGCCATCCACTCCTCCTCCTCGCCCAGGTGTACGGGAAACGAGCGGCCCATCTTGCCCTCGCCGAGGTGCTGCTGGATGCGCTCGTAGAACACCAACTCCTCTTTCAGCTTCTTGTCTCCGCTCTTTGCCGCCCGCGACGCCCGGTCAACCCGCTTCTCGATAGTCTCCAGATCTTTCAGCAGGAGTTCGGTGTGGATGATCTCGACGTCCCGAGCCGGATCGACGGAGCCCGCCACGTGTACGATGTTCTCGTTCTCGAAACAGCGGACGACGTGAACGATGGCGTCGACTTCCCGGATGTGGGCGAGGAACTGGTTGCCGAGCCCTTCGCCCTTCGATGCCCCCGCTACGAGGCCCGCGATGTCCACGAACTCGATGGTCGTCGGCACCACTTTTGCCGAACTTGCGAGTTCCGCGAGGCGTTCCAGCCGCGCGTCCGGCACCGGCACGACGCCGACGTTCGGCTCGATGGTACAGAAGGGATAGTTGGCCGATTCGGCCCCGGCATTGCTCAGGGCGTTAAAGAGGGTGGACTTCCCCACATTCGGGAGCCCCACGATTCCACAGCGAAGTGCCATATTCTACAGAAGAGGAGGGAAGACGAAGCAAAAGAGAACGGAAAAGCCGTTCTTGAATAGCCCGCGCCGCTTATCACCCGCCGCCCGAATTGTTCCAGGCCCATGCCGCACGCCGACCTGTCAGAACGGTTACGCTCGGTCTGCCGGGCTTTGCTTCCGATGCTCCTGCTCCTGGCCGGGGGAACTCTCGTAGGGAGCGCACACGCGCAGGCGCCGAGGACACATGCCAAGCGCGTCCAGATCGGGCCGGGTGTCCTGCCCGGCATCGGCTTGCAGGTGGGATACGTATACCCCCGCAGCTTTTACACGACGGAGGCCATCGTGTATGCCGACGGCTCGCCGGGCTTCGCCGGCGGGGAATCGAACCTTCAGGTATCCCTCGGCCTCGGGGGCGCCATCCGGCCCCTCGGGCTCATTCGCACCATCGCCAACATGGCCGATACCGGGTACGACCTGGACGTTGGTCTGCGCGGCGGCCCGGGCCTCTTCTTTTCGTCCACGGAAACGCGCGTGCAGAAGAACCAGCGGTTCAGCCTCTTCCTCGAGCCTTTCATCCGCATCACCACTCGCCTGGGCACCCAGCAGACGTTCTTCGCTGAACTGGGTTTTCAGCGCCCCCTCCTCCGCGCAGGCTTCTGGTTCGGGCTGTGAGATCATCGTATCCCTACAGGTTCACCAGCGAGGCGCCTTCGTGCTCCCTTGGCTCCGCGTGGGGAAGTCCGCCCGGCTCCTCGGAAATTTCGTTGCCCAGGCGGTAGCCCTGCACGAGGGCGTACACGGCTGGGATGACGACCAGCGTCAGGAGCGTCGAGCTGACCAGCCCGCCCACCATTGGCGCGGCAATCCGCTTCATCACCTCAGAACCCGTACTGGAACCGAACATGATCGGGAGCAGGCCGAAGAAGAGGGTGAACACGGTCATCAGCTTCGGGCGCACGCGGTCGACGGCCCCTTCCTCCAGCGCCTGGTTGAGTTGCTCCTGCGAGGTCAGCCGGCCTTCCTCCCGGTAGCGTTCCATCGCTTCGTCGAGGTAAATCTGCATGACGATCCCCGTCTCGGCCGCCAGCCCCGCGACGGCAATGAAGCCGACCGCGACGGCGATGCTCATGTTATACCCGAGCACGGCCATCAGCCAGATCGCTCCGACCACCGCGAACGGGAGCGCGGCCATGAGGATGACCGTCTCGGTGACGTTCCGGAAGTGGAGGAACAGCAGGAGGAAGATAATGGCGAGCGTGATCGGGACGAGGATCTGCAAACGCTTGTTGGCCCGCTGCATGTACTCGAACTGCCCGCTCCACTTGATGCTGTACCCCGGCGGCAACACCACCTGCTGCGCCACGGCCCCCTGCGCTCGCTGAACATAGGAGCCGACGTCCTGTCCTTGCGTGAGGTCCACGTACACCCACGCATTGGGGCGGGCGTTCTCACTCTTGATCATCGGCGGGCCCTCCACGAGCCGGAGGTCGGCGAGCTGGCCGAGCGGCACCTGCGCCCCCGAAGCAGTAGGAACGAGCACCTGGCGCAGGCTCGGCAGGTCGTCCCGGAGCGCCCGGGGGTAGCGCACGTTCACGGGATAGCGCTCCAGCCCCTCCACCGTCGTCGTCACGTTCATCCCGCCGATGGCCGAGGTGATGACGTCCTGCACGTCGCCCGTGGTGAGGCCGTAGCGGGCAGCCTCAGCCCGGTTGATGACGAAATCCAGGAACGAGCCGCCCATGACGCGCTCGGCGTAGACGGATTGCGTCCCCTGGATCGGGCGCAGGACC
>DASSAV010000561.1:0-3362 GCA_035699265.1 Rhodothermales bacterium | reverse complement strand
TGCCGGACGCCACTATGGGCCCTACCCACACTCCGCTACCCGCCCCGTCCTGGCCGCACGCAACGTCTTCCGGCAAATCGAAGCGCTCGAACTGCCCTACGAGGAGCCTGCCGGGTTCGCAAACGCCTACCCCCCGCGCTTCTTCACCTATGCGCGGGAGCGGGACCGGTGGACAGTGACCACGCGCTGTTGCCTGGACGCCGACATTCCGATCCGCGGCGAGGAAGCCCTCCTGGAAGGCCGGGCGCTCTCGGCGAACCTGACGGGCCAGGGTTGGCCGTCGGACGTTCCCGTCCCCGTGATCCCAGAGGAGGAAGCCGGGACCCAGCTGGCCCGCTTGAGCCGTCAGCACGCCTTTCTCTTGTACGAATACTTTCTCACGGATAAAGCGGGCCATAGCCAGTCGGCATCGGACGCCGAAGCCGTCCTGATTTCACTGGATCGCTTCTTCGGGGCGCTCCTGGATGCCCTCAGCGACGACACGCTGCTCGTCGTCACCAGCGACCACGGCAACCTCGAAGACCTCTCGACCCGCACGCACACCCTCAACCCGGTCCCGCTCGTAGCCATAGGCCCGGGCGCAACCGCCTTCCGTGACGCCACCGAACTGACAGGTATCACCCCGGTGATTGTCGAGCTACTGCATTAGGTCTGACAGAGTGCGGTACATCTCGTTCAGCAATTAACGTAAACAACGGGACTCTGCTGACCGTACCTGAAATAGGCGGCCACTGAACGGTCCACATAATGGGACCAGATCGGCTCTGGGGCCTGATGCCCTGCAAACTCCCATCTTCCTTTATACCTTAGTTCTTCAGCATTGCGCGTCGAGTAAGGTATTGTTGCCGCCGGGTGCCACTCGGTGATCTCATAGACGGCACGCACGACCCCTTCAAACACTGCAAATGCGTACCTGGCGCCCTCCCGGCGAGGCCCTAGTTTCCATACACCACGAGTTGCCTCATAAAGCTCCACGGCAGACATATTGTGGTGATAGAGGCGGTTGATCCGGATCAGCAACGCAGGCACTTCGACCTTCACCGGCTTGGCTGCGTAGTAAACGATCAACTCGTGCAGAGGAAGCCGGCCCGTTTGAATGCTACGCCAGCCGCGTACTCTATTCGTCAGTTCATCCAGGCCGATTAGATCAATAACAGCGGCCTCTATGCGGAAAGCAGTCTCTTCATCCCGCAATCCATGTGCGAGGATATCCATACGAGGTTCTAACCCTTCATCGCGCAACTCCTTGATCATCTGGAGCTTGCGTGATTCCCCTGCCTCACTCATATGAGAAAGAACGCGGTCACCCTTCCCTTTACCAACATAGAATGGCTTTCCCGTACGCGGATCAACGTACAGGTAAACGTAATAACCCAGGCGATGGGCAACTTCGGGCGGAATGGAAAGTGTGCTTGTTTGCGGTTCCATAACCATCGTTTTTGATTCGACAAGTGCAGGCCTTCCACAACGCGACGAAACGCATGGAAACGGAACCGAAAATCACGCACGTCGAACCTCACGCAGATTACACGCTCACGCTCACCTTTTCCAACGGGGAGCGCCGCGCGTTTGACCTAAACCCGTATCTGGACCTGCCGGTGTTCCGCCCACTCAGAGATGTTCGGGCGTTCTCCGACGTCCATATCGACCCCCTCGGCTCAGTCGCGTGGGGTACGGGCGCGGACCTCGCCTACGACATGCTTTACCAGGAGTCGGAGCCGCTGACGGTAGATGCCGAGTAATCACCCCGCGCCGACACCGCGCACCTACTTCGCTGACATCATCGCGTCGGCTTCCTCCTCGGTATCGGCGAGTTGCTGCTGCGTAAGCTCCAGAACAATTCGGTCCGCGTCGTACATGTCGCCCAGTGCCTCCACGATGCCGCGCGAATCCACGGAAACGGCGCGGTTGAAGGTATCCGTGTATACATAAACACTCGGCAGGCTCTCGATATTGCCGTCGAAGATCAGCCCGACGACCTCCAGGTTCTTGTTCAACAGCGGCGAGCCCGAGTTGCCCCCGGTAATGTCGTTAGTCGAGACCAGGTCCAGTGGCGTTGACTTCTGGAACTCCGGAGGCGGGTTCAGCCAGCGTTGCGGCAGGTCCCACTCCTCCCGGCTGGGAGGAAACGAGTAGTGCCGGTCGTACACTCCGTACATGGTCGTGTACGCGGGCGCCAGCGTACCGTTGTACGGATACGGCTTCACGACCCCGTCCGCAATCCGGAGGGAGAACGTCGCATCGGGCGGGATCTGGGTACCGTACACGACGAACCGGGCGCGGGCGAGCTTCGCATTCAGGTTCTGCTCCCTGGCCTCGAGGTTCTGCTGCTGATCGCTGAGGGCGAAGTAGAGGGGTGCGATGGCGTTGATGAGCGCGACGGTCGGGTCGTTGCTCGACAGGTAGCCCCGCTCCAGCAGGTTGGCAAACCCGGCGGAGTCCGTCAAGGCTGTGCCTGAGACGACCTGCTGCGCTACCTGCTCGGGCGTGCGCCCCCCCAGAATGCGGCGGAC
The DNA here is from genome assembly GCA_035699265.1 of Rhodothermales bacterium. Classification (GTDB taxonomy): domain Bacteria; phylum Bacteroidota; class Rhodothermia; order Rhodothermales; family DASSAV01; genus DASSAV01. Next base: position 849 of record DASSAV010000561.1, on the reverse strand, counting down.
CGTCGGATCGTTGGCCCCGAAGTACCGCTGGAGTTCACGAAGCCGGGCCGCCAGAAACGCCTGGTCCACTTCCTTCGGCCAGTCTTTCACCTCCAGGCCGCCCTCCCGGTACGTCGTAAGCTGCTCCTCCGGCGCCCCGCGCTGCCTCAGCAAGTCGTAGATGTAACCGTACAGGGCGCGCAGCAGCACGTGAGACTCCATCTCGTCCGATCCGAAATAGGTGAACGCGCCGGCCTGGTTGGCTGTAGCCTCCTTCGACCGTTGTAGATCCTCGAGCGCGGCGATGACGTTTCCGTACTGGCTTCGCAGGGTGTCGTTCGCCTGGATGGCCTGCTGTAGCTGGCGTTCGGCTGCTTTTCGGCGCAGCATGATCGCGTCGCTCCTGAGTCCTTCCAGTTCGCCGCCGAGTGCCTTCAGGCTGTTCTGGACTGAAAAAAGTGCGTTGTGAAGATCGTACTGCTCAGCCTCCTCCTCGTGGCCCGCGATGTAGTCCTCCAGAATCCGCGCGCGCGTCCGGAGGATGTCGAGCTGCTGCGGAAGCGCGTATTGCCGCTCGAATTGGAGTTGGGCGACCGTGTTCAGGCGGCTCGTCGATCCCGGATTGCCGACGACGAAAACAGCCTCGCCCACCTTGCTACCGCTCTTGCTGAACGGGAAATAATGGGAACTGTTGAGCGGCTTGCCGTCTGGGCCGTACACCCGAAACCAGCTCATGTCCAGGTCGTAGCGCGGGTAGGTGAAGTTGTCAGGCGCGCCGCCGAAGAAGGCGATCTGTTCCTCGGGCGCCATGACGAGCCGCACGTCGTGGTACCGGTGGAACGTATAGGCCGAATACTTGCCGCCGTTGTA
>DASSAV010000560.1:0-3030 GCA_035699265.1 Rhodothermales bacterium | reverse complement strand
CGCTTCTGGATCGCCTACGCGCCCGAGAACCACGCCTCCGGGTCTGGGATCCGCAAGGCCGGCTTCACCACTGTCGCCGAACTCTCCTTCGATGCCGCAGGCCGCCCTGTCGTGCGGGGAGCGGGTCAGGGCGCAGGCGCCGAGGCCGCGCAGGTGCTCGGTCTCCCCGAGGCCGACGAGGATCTCGCGCCCTGCTGGCGTTGCGTCCGCATGGGGAAGTCCGCCGCCGAGGCCTGCCGCGCCGGTCACTGTGCGTGCGACTACCAGCGCCCCGAATCCGGCTGCGCCGCCTGACCAGCCACTCTGAATTGCTTGCTCTCGCGGGTCAACCTATGAACGTCGCCATCCTCCTATGGAATGAAGTGGACCTCCTGGCTTTCAGCGGGCCGGGGCAACTATTCGCCCGCGCCGGTGAAGGCGGCGCGTTCCACGTCTACACCGTCGCCGAAACTCGCCGCCCGGTTACGAGCGGCGACTTTCTCACGATCATTCCCGAATACACGATCAAGAACTGCCCCCGCCCAGACGTGCTCGTCGTGCCGGGCGGCGGCACCTTCCATATCGTCTATTGTAAGTCCCTTTTGGACTGGCTGCGCGCAGCGGTCCGGCCCGCTCAGGCCGTTCTCGTCGTCTCAGATGGCATCGACGTGCTTCGGGCGGCCGGCGCCCCGGACCTTCCCGACCCGGTTGTTCTCGGGCGGAGCGGGGGGGACGCGGCTTTGGAAGCCGGGTCCCCATCCGGCAACGAGATCGTCGAGCAGGGAAAGGTCGTTGTCGCGCTTTCCGCCAGTGTAGCGATCGAGGCCGCCCTGCTCGTGATTGCCCGCCTCTGCGGCGAGCCGCTGGCCCGCGACGCCGCCCGATGCGCTGGCTGCGGGCGGTAGGCCGAGCCGGGATTCCCCTCGGTCCGTCGCCTCCGACTTTCCTGATCGATAGCTTCGGCTCGCCGGGGCAGTTGGGAATCCAAAATCCAAAATCGAAAACGCCCGGCGCCGATTACTCGCGCGCCGGGCATATCCATATTCTGCCGCTCTCGCTAGCACCCGCAGTCCGGGCAAGTGCACCGCCCGCATTCGCAGTTCGTGCACTGGCAGTCCTTACATCCGCAGCTATCGGCTGGAGTGGCGGTGGTCTGGCTTCCGATCTGCGTATTCTTCTGGGTCTGCATGGCTATTCTCCGTCGTTTGACTCATTCCGGAGCACCCGATTTGGGCGCTCTCATACAAGGAGACGGACTGTCCTCGAAAAGGACGCAGGATCCGGTCAAAGATAATTTGAGCCGTGCGATTATTCGGCCCTCCTCTCGCCCATTACCAGGGAACCCGCTAATCGCGGTTGGCGTCTGCTGGACTTCTGCTTCTGGACACGCGTTCCGCACAGCAGCAGCGGGAGCCGAGAACTTCGTTTCCACACCCTCTGAGACACCTGTGAGAACCTACCTGGCTGGACAGATTCTCTTCTGGGAGGGCGGCAGCCTCTGGATCGGCCGGAGCAACGGCACGACCAGTACCCACGTGCACCACGCCATTCAGATCGGCGTGGCGCTCGATGGTACGTTCCGGTTAAAGACACCCGAAGATCCCGACTGGCGCGCCTATACGGGGGCCATTATCCCGTCCCACCAGCCGCACACGTACAGCACGGTCGAATCCGTCGTCGCCCTCATCTTTGTAGAGCCCGAGTCACACGAGGGGCAGATTCTGCTGCAACGATACGGAGGCGGGGGCGTAGCTACAATTCCGGAGGCCGTTACCCAGGATGCCGCCGCACTGTTGGGGCCTGCCTACTTTGAGGAGCGCGGTGAGGAGAAACTGGTCGGCGCCGCCCACGAGGTCATTCGCCTCCTGACGGCGGGGGCGAGGCCCCGGGTCGTCGTAGACGACCGCATCCTCCAGGCCATCTCGCTGGTCAAGGAGCGTATCGCCGGGCCGGTGCTGCAGGACGAGATCGCGGAAGCCGTCTTCCTCTCGCCCAGCCGCTTCCGGCACCTGTTCGTGGAGGAAACCGGGATGGCTTTCCGGCCCTACGTCCTCTGGCTGCGCCTCCACCGTGCGCTCGAATGCCTTACCGCCGGAGAGTCGCTGACGAACGCGGCGCACGCCTCGGGGTTTTCCGATCTGGCCCACTTCAGCCGAACGTTCCGGCGCATGTTCGGCATTGCGCCGACCATGTTGGAGCAACCGGACAGCTACGCGCCCACCGTCTCCCGGTCAGAATAGCCGCTTCGTTCAACGAGTACAGCCCTTTCGTTCAAGGTTTCGGCAATGCACCCGCCGTAACATTCGAGCGCGTTCGGGCGAGCATCGCGACCGTCTTGCGGAGCAGAGCTGGGATATAACCTTTCCCATACGCGATTCATTTTCCACTATGCATACGGAACACGTCGACACCATCGTCATCGGTGCGGGGCAGGCCGGACTCGCCGCGGGCTACTATCTGGCCCGCCGGGGACACGATTTCCTGATCCTGGAGCACAATGTCCGCCTGGGAGAAAACTGGCGGAAGCGGTGGGATTCGCTTCGCCTCTTCACACCGGCCATCTATAGCAGCCTTCCCGGAATGCCCTTCCCGTCCGCGCCGTACCATCTCCCAGGAAAGGATGAAGTGGCCGCCTACCTGGAAGCCTACGCCGCGCGCTTCGGGCTGCCCGTCCGGCTGAACACCATGGTTAACGCCGTACGGCACGAGGGGGACCGATTCGGGGTCTACACGGATGGGGGACTCCTCACTGCCCGAAACGTGATCGTGGCGACGGGCGCCTTCCAGACGCCCGCCCTGCCGTCCTTCGCCGCCGATATCGACCCCACGATTACTCAGGTCCACTCGTCCGGCTACCGGAATCCGGAGCAGCTCCCGCCCGGCCCGGTACTGGTCGTGGGCGCCGGCAACTCGGGGGCGCAGATCGCCCTCGAACTGGCGGCCTCGCGTGAAGTCTGGCTGGCCGGACCGGACGTAGGGCACCTTCCGCGCCGTATACTCGGAAAGGATCTCTTCTGGTGGATCTGGCGCACCATGCTAGCCGCGCCGCTG
>DASSAV010000559.1:0-2178 GCA_035699265.1 Rhodothermales bacterium | reverse complement strand
CCCCAGAGCGATCCGTCGGCGCAGACCCCCTCCACCAATCCACGCACCTGGCTTTCGTCCGACGGATCGACGTCCCGCCACCGTTCGAGGAAGAACGAAGCGTGGTCGTCGTTGATGGGGTACCGCTCGCCGCCGCGCTCGCCGTAGACTGTACCGTCTTCTTTCACCACGCCGCGCATGAACAGAAGATACGCCGCGAAGCCGAGCAGAATGCGACGGGGCAGGCGCTGCTCCTTTCGATAAGATCCAAGCAAGGAAGGAACCACCCGGTGCCGCACCTTGGTGGTCGACTGGAACGTGATGTTCAACAACAGGTGTTCGAGGAAAGGGTTGCCGAACCGGTCCAGCACGTCGCGCGCGAATGCCGCCGCCTGCGCCTCGGGGAGGTCGAGGCTCGGGACGATCTCCTCCAGCATGACGCCCCGGATGAAGTCTGATACGAGCGGGTCCTGCATGGATTGCAGGACGGTCTCGTTGCCTGCGAGAAAGGAGAGCGGGACCATGACGGTGTGTGTCCCGTTCAGGATCCGCACCTTCAGGTCGCGGTACGGGGTGATGTCCGCCGCGACGACGATGCCAGGATCGGCGCTCAGAAACGGAAGCCTCCGCTTGAGATCCTCATCGCCCTGCACGGCCCACAGGCGGTACACTTCGGTGATCGTGAGCAGGTCGTCCACGTAGCCGAGTTCGTCCCAGTGCCGGTGCAGGACGGGCTCTGCCGGCGTGCCGGTCACGATCCGGTCCACCAGCGCGTTGCAGAACGGGCAGTGCTCGGATATCCATGCGATGAACGCCTCGCCGAGCCCCCACTGCCGGGCCAGGTCCAGCACGATCCCCCGCAGCACGTCGCCGTTCTGCTCGATCAGCTCACAGGGCAGGACGGCCACACCGGACTCCGGCGCGAACGAGAACGCCTGTGCCCGCTCATGCAGGAATGCCGTGAGCTTGCCCGGAAACGAGCGGGGCGGGTTCATGTCGGGCCGGTCGGTTTCGTCCAGCACGATCCCGACTTCCGTGGTGTTCGAGATCACGCAGATGATCTCGGGATCGCGGGCGCACGCCAGCACAGCCTCCCAATCCTCGTTGGCTGGAATCGCCCGGCTGATCGAGGAGATGACCGCGTGGGTCTGGACCGGCTGCCCGTCCTCAAGCCCCTGCACTACCAGCGTGTACAGCCCGTCCTGCTCGTCCAGCGTGTTGCTCCGCCCCGAACCCGTGCTCTGCACCACCACCACCCGCCCGCCAAAGAGCCCCTGCCGGTTCGCCCGGTCGATGAAATACTCGATGAACCCGCGTACGAAACGCCCCGAACCGAACTGGACGACCTTCTCCGGCAGATCGTCCGATCCACCTTGAAGGACTTTGCTCAACCGGGGAAGATCAGGCATGAAAACGGGTCAACGTCAAAAAGACTGAAGTAGCACGGACCGCCGGAACGGCAAAGTTAGAAACTGCCCGGCAGAAGAAAAAGACGCCCCCTCCCCCTTCTTCCTCCCTCCCTCTCCCTTTCCCCCTTTCCTCCACTCGTCCTCTCCTCCATTCCTCCTCTCTTTCCCTCTTTCCCGAACCCGAACCTCTCAACACAGATTCCGAAAAGTCAAGGTTATTAACATAACCTTGCCCAGCGACACATATTTTATTACATACACCCTGACCTCCCCCGCCGCCGTTCTTTGACATCCTGTATCCAGCTCCTCAATGGTCATTGATGTAAGGATTCGCCAAAGCAAAAGAAGCTCTCCATCTGCCTCCCGTCGAATCCCGGCCCGAGCGCTGGATGGAATCCCCGCGCGGTTGAGCGAGTGGCGCCCGAGCCACCCTCCGCATGATTGCCAACGCTCATGCGCCGCTCGGTCGATGTGTGCGCCGGGAAGGGGATTCGAGCGTTTTGATTCGATCGCCCTTCTTTGGTCCTTTCTTGGGCGCGCAAGAAAGGACATGCCCCAGGAAAGCACATTCCACCGAGTACAAGAACACGCCACAAACCTGTGCCATGTGTGCCATCCGAACCACCAAAAACGCCCGAGAAAAGCCGGATTCGGCCGGCACACCGGAAATCGCGTAAACGTGTGCCATACCTCAGAGCCACGCAATCCCTCCCGATTCACCGGGTGACTCCCCGGATTCAGCAGGCAACGGACCGGACTGAGCCTCGTCTGGACTGCCAGTCACCCGGTG
>DASSAV010000558.1:0-5345 GCA_035699265.1 Rhodothermales bacterium | reverse complement strand
AGACATCAATTAAGAATCCCTATCAAAACCTCTGTCCTGTAGCCGCAGGTCTTTAGCCCGCGTACTTCAGGCTTCCAAATCGGCAGTTCTGCTAGGGACTCTAAGGGTATAGCCGGATTTGGTATTAAGGGTATACGAGTTCAGTCAATGCTCCAAATTGCCTCACTTGGAAGGGAACGTCCCAAGTCTGGTTGAGCAGTGCTGATCCTGGATGAGATACAAACCACCCCTGTATCCCCTTCCTTCGACAGGTTCAGGACAGGCTCTTGGAAAGGAGGGGAGCTTCTCTTTCTAATGCGCTTCTACGAGTAAATAGACGGATTGAGATTACAGGATGTACTGGCTGAGGTCGCGGTTTTTTACTACCGTTCCGAGCCGTTCCTGCACCATCGTTCCGTCCACCGTCACCTTTTGCGACCGGATGGTGTCCGGCACCTCGAACAGGATCTCTTCGAGAAGGGTCGTCAGAATGGTGTGGAGGCGGCGCGCGCCGATGTTTTCCACTTCGCTGTTGACCTGCGCTGCAATGGCGGCAATCTCCCGTACGGCGTCATCGGTGAACTCGATTTGCACCCCCTCCGCTTCGAGGAGCGCGGCATACTGCTTGAGCAGGGCGTTCTTCGGCTGCGTCAGGATTTTGTAGAAGTCCTCCTCATTCAGGCTGTTCAACTCCACGCGGATCGGGAAGCGGCCCTGCATCTCGGGTATGAGATCGCTCGGCTTGGAGACATGAAACGCGCCGCTGGCGATGAACAGGATGTGGTCGGTCTTGACCATGCCGTACTTGGTGGTCACGTTTGACCCCTCCACGATGGGGAGGAGGTCACGCTGGACGCCCTCGCGCGATACGTCCGGTCCGCCGCCGCCCCGGTTGGCGGCACTTCGGGCGGCGACCTTGTCGATCTCGTCGATGAAGACGATGCCCGACTGCTGCACGCGGTCGAGGGCCTCTTTGGTGACCTTGTCCATATCGATGAGCTTCTGGGCTTCTTCCTGCATGAGGATCTCACGGGCTTCGCTGACGGGCAGGCGGCGCTTTTTCCGCTTTTTGTTGCCGCCCATGTTGCCGAACATCTCCTGCAGGTTCATGCCCATTTCTTCGAGCCCGAGCGGCCCGAACACTTGCAACATGGGCGTCTGGTCGGACGCCACCTCGATCTCGATTTCGCGCTCGTCCATCTGGCCCGCCCGCAGCTTGTCGCGGAACTTATTGCGCGTGCGTTCGCGGAGTTCGTTGTCGCTGACAGGCTCGGAGTCCTCATCATTTATCGAAGCGGGCTGGATGGCAAATCCGGCATTCGGGACGAACTCTCCGGACGGGCGCTTGGGCGGCGGAACGAGGATGTCGAGGATGCGCTCGTTGGCGAGCTCGCGTGCGCGCTCCTGGACCCCCGCTGTGTGCTCCTCGCGCACCATGCCGACGGCGATGTCCACGAGGTCGCGGATCATGCTGTCTACGTCCCGGCCCACGTAGCCGACCTCCGTGAACTTGGTGGCTTCGACCTTGATGAAGGGGGCGCCCGCGAGCCTGGCAAGCCTTCGGGCGATCTCAGTTTTGCCGACGCCGGTAGGGCCGATCATGATGATGTTATTGGGCATGATCTCATCCCGCATGTCCTCCGGCGCGTTCTGCCGGCGCCAGCGGTTACGGAGTGCGATTGCGACGCTCTTCTTCGCCTCGGTCTGTCCGATGATGTATTTGTCCAGCTCGGAAACGACCTGGCTCGGTGTCAATTCTCTGATCATAATGCTTTCTTCTACAGGCGACGCCAGCGCGTCCATCTACTCGTAAGCTTGCGTGCCGGCGGAGCCGTCGTAGCGGAAGTCTCCTCCGGCGGCTTCCGCGTTCCGGCGGTCCCAGTCCTGCTGGATTTCCTGAACGTCGGGGTGATCGCCGTCGATCAGGAGCACGGTATAGTCGTACGGGAAGCCGCGTCGTTTTTCCAGATACACGGCGCCGACCTCTTCCAGTTCGCTGATGAGCACCTTGGGGTCGCAGGCATCCTCCCCGAACAGTTCCGACAGTTTGCGGAGGAGCGGCGTCAGGTAGATCTCGTCGTACTGTCCGAAGTAGTTGTCGATGGCCTGTAGGGCCTCCAGATAGAGCGGCTCGGTGAGGCGTGTGTGTACGGCGGTGCGGACGGGTTTCGGTTCGGATTCCGACTGCCCGTTTCCGTTCTGGACAGCCGCTGATTTCACGTCCTCGCCTCGCCGCCTGGCAGGCCTGCGCATGGACGTCGACAGCAGGTCGGTCGCGTCCACAATGACGTTCTGGAGAGACGGGAGGTGTTCGTCCAATTGCCCATCGCCGAGCAGTACCAGCCGCGCCACCCGGCCCTGCCGCTGAACGGCTTGCACGAGCGGAAGGTAGGGGAGGCTGCCGGAGAGGAAGATGAAGGTTCCGATGTCGGGCCGGGTATGCAGGAAGTCAATCGCGTCGGCTGCCAGGTGCACTTCGGTGGCTGTCGATTGAAGGGATCGAGAGACGAAGCGCGGTTCTATGCCGTGGAGATACAGGAGCTGCTGTACGTTGATGGCATGTTCGGCGAACTCACTGAAATCCGCATAGGCCGACGCGGCCACAACGCCGGGCTTCCTGTTGTGTCCCGCTTTGCTGCGGAGCTTATTGACGAGGTCTACGATGACGTCGTGTGCATCTGCGGCCTGTACGTTCCGGCCGCATACCGATTCAAACAGATTGGCATAATCGATAAACAGGACTGCTTTTTCGTTGTGTGCTTCGGAATGGTTGGATTCTGGCATGGGATATCGTGTCGCGTCACGTGATCACTCAGGGCACGGGCTCTGCATCGATCTCCTGAATAGTAATGTGATGGTTGGTATAGATGCAGATGTCCGCAGCAATGGACAGTCCTTCCTGTACGATTTCCTTCGCTGAGAGTTCTGTTCCGTACTTGAGGAGCGCGCGCGCCGCTGCGAGGGCGTAGGGTCCGCCCGAGCCGATGGCCACGACGTTGTCGTCGGGTTCGATGACGTCGCCCGTTCCGCTTATGAGCAGGAGCCGGTTCGGGGCGGCCACGGCGAGGAGTGCTTCGAGGCGCCGGAGATAGCGGTCGGTGCGCCAGTCTTTCGCCAGTTCCACGGCTGCCCGCGTGACGTTTCCGCCGTACTGCTGGAGCTTCTCCTCGAAGCGCTCGAACAGCGTGAAGGCATCGGCGGTCGCTCCGGCAAAGCCTGCCAGGATGGTGCCGTTGAAGAGCGGGCGGACTTTCTGGGCCTTGTGCTTCATTACCGTGTTGCCCATGGTGGCCTGTCCATCGGAGCCGAGGGCTACTTTTCCCCGGTGCATGACGCCCAGGACGGTGGTGGCGTGGATAGGTGCCGCGTGTTGTTGATCCATGCAGAGAATGTTGGAGGATTCGTGGAAAGGTGAAGCGTACCTAACTGCCATACCGGGCGAGCAGTTCTACGATGGCGTCTTGCGCGTCACGGACGGTCGAGGTTTCGACCGTAAAGTGGTTAACCATGATGGAGAAGGCCAGGGGCGTGCCGCCTCTGGTAGTTACGTATCCACTGAGTGAACTGACGCCGGTGAGGGAGCCGGTTTTTGCGTGGACGTTTCCTCGCGCCGCGCCGCGTCTGAAGCGATAGTCCAGTGTGCCGTCGACGCCGCCTATCGGCAGCGAATCATAGTAGGCGTCTCGTATGGCACGGTCCCGGCTGTTCCAGAGGTACGAGAGCAGCGTGACAGTAGATTTCGGCGTTACGAGATCCTGGCGTGAGAGGCCGGAGCCGTCCACGAGCCTCACGCGCAGCGTATCGACCCCGATACCGCCCAGCAGTTCCCGTTCCACCGCCGTGCCCATCTCCGCCGAACCGACCGGATACTCGTCGGTTGGCAGGGGGGCTTCGGCGGCGACGGTCTTGATGAGCTGCTCGGCGAAGAAGTTATTGGATTCCTTGTTCATCTCCTCCACGATTTCCAGCAGCGGGGGAGAGGCGTACGTCATGAGGCGCCGCAATGCCGGCGAGGCGTAGTCGGGCTTGATGGCCAGGTCGTCCACGTCCACCGCCTGACCGGAGATGGAGATGCCTGACTGGACCAGGGACGCGCGAAGGACGTGGGCAAAGTACAAGGTCGGGTTGTCGATGCTGAGGGATTCGGTGTCTGTCCGCCCGGCCGGCACGCGGCTGGAGAGGACGATGTGGTTCGTACCGGGCGCCCGCGCGTAGCCTTCATCGATGCGATTCCCTGCGCCTATCGTCACAGTGCTGTTGGTCACTTCGACGTAGTCTGTGCCCAGGGGCTCCCAGGAAACGATGCCCGGCATCCCGATCCGCTGCCCTTTGATAGAGAAGTCGACCGCGTTCTCATTGAAGGAGAGGCCGCTGATGGGGACGGCGTAGTAGTAGTCGAGGTCGTCCCAGCTCCAGCCCGAACCGTAGGGTTCATCGTCGAAGACGTCGTCGTCCCCGATGATGTCACCGTCTATTTGACTGATGCCGAGTGCGCGGAGGGTATCGGCCCATGCACGGAAGGTGGACGTGATGTCCGTGACGTCATCGTCGTTGAAGTGGGCGCCGATAGTCGGGTCGCCCGACCCGCGCACGATCAGGTTGCCCTGGATCGTGCCATCTACGACCGGACCGTCCCTGAACACGTCCGTCCGGTAGCGGTAGTCCGGTCCCAACAGCTTGAGGGCCGTGGCGGACGTGTACAGCTTCGCGTTGGATGCGGGGATGAAGCTCTTCTCGGCATCGTGGGCATACACCACGGATCCGGACGACAGGTCCACTACGTACACGCCAGCAAAGGCGTTGCTGAGTTCGTCGGCGTCGAGGACCTCATCGATTTCGCGCGAGAGCTGGGCGCGCGTGTGGATGGTGGCGGGCTGCGCGGACGCGGCGTGCGAGAGTACGAGCAGGCAGATGAGTGCCAGTGCGCTGTGTATTGAAGAGAATCCGGGGGGACGGTGCGGGATGCGCTTTCGAAGAGGATGGGAATGAGAACCAACCACCCCCGGCCCCTCCTTAAAAAGGAGGGGAGTTTGAAGGGAGATTCTTTGACCTGAACCGTTCCAGAATCCAGCTACCAGATTACGTGTTTTAAGGAGGGGGGGCATAGTAGGCGGTGCTATCGGGCTTTCGGACGAGGTTAACCCTGGCGCGGTGCGTTCCCGTGCGGACGGAAGATAGCCCCGGCGGTGCAAGGCGGGGCATCGGCGAGTACGACCTGACCCGTGTTAGTCGCGGGAGGCCGATTGTTTTGCCTTCTGTTCCAGCGCAACCTGTTCCTCGTCGGTCTGATTCAGGATGACGAAGACGTAGTCGGCCCGGTCGACGGGAGAGGTAGGCGTAAGGAAGATGCGAAGCTGGTTGCGGCC
>DASSAV010000557.1:0-3646 GCA_035699265.1 Rhodothermales bacterium | reverse complement strand
CCCACGCACGGGATCTTGGCATTTGGGATGTACTCGATGGGATAGGACGCGCGCGTGTTCTGCGTCTTGGAGGCGTCGGTCCAATCCACCGCATGGTTCTTCGGATCGAAGACGACGTTCTCCAGGATCGTCCCGAAGCGTATGGCCTGGAAAATCGTCGGCTCCTTCTCCTTCGAGAGGTTGATCGCCTTCGCGTAGCACCCGCCCTCGATGTTGAAGACCCCCCGGTCCGACCAGCAGTGCTCGTCGTCGCCGATGAGCTTACGGCGCGGATCGGCGGAGAGGGTCGTCTTGCCGGTGCCGGAGAGGCCGAAGAAGAGGGACACGTCGCCTCCGTCACCCTCGTTGGCCGAGCAGTGCATGGAGAGCACGCCCCGTTTCGGCATGAGGTAATTCATGACGGTGAACACGCCCTTTTTCATCTCGCCGGCGTACAGCGTCCCCAGAATGACCATCTCATTCCGCTCGAAGCTGACGTCGATGCTGGTGGTGGAGGTCATGCCGGAGGTATAGCGGTTCGCCGGGAAGCGGCCCGAGTTGTAGATCACGAAGTCGGGACTGCCGAAACAGGCCAGTTCCTCTTCAGTGGGCCGGATGAGCATGTTGTGCATGAACAGCGCGTGGTAGGGCCGCTCGCAGATCACCCGCACCTTGAGCCGGTATTCGGGGTCCCAGCCCGCAAACCCGTCCATCACGTACAGCCGGTCGCACGTGTTCAGGTAGTCGATGGCACGCTCGTGGTTGACCATGAACGTGCGCTCGTCCAGCTTGATGTTGATCTCGCCCCACCAGATGTCCCTGGTGCTGTTCGGGTGGTCGACGATGCGCTTGTCCCTGGGACTGCGCCCCGTCTTCGCGCCGGAATCCATCATGAGCGCACCCGAGTTCGCCAGTGCCGCAGCCCGGTCATTGCGGATCGCCTCTTCGTAGAGGAGGGCTGGCGCCGTGTTCCGATACACCTGTTCTACGCTGATTCCGTACTGGCCCAGGTCTGTCGTGATCGACATAGCTCCACGTCGGTTTGTGATCTCGTATTATGTTGCCCGGAAAGGCTCTCTGCTAACTATCTTCGCGGTATCTGTGAGCACATTCCAACTACGAAACGGGCGGCACGCAGGGGAGATCCCCAGCCGCTTTCTACGAACATGAAACGGCTGGCTACGAACGCGAAACGACAAGCGCCCGGACTTACCGGGGTGCCTCTTTCTCAACAGCATGCCCATGCAAACCATCGTTGCTCGACAGAATAAGGAGATCACGACCGAGCTGGACCTCAATTCGCTCAGGTCGCTGGTCAAACATGGAAAAGAGGAGGTCTGGATCGACATGGCGGAGCCCTCTTCCGAACAAATCGCTGCCCTGGGTGAGGTCTTCGGCTACGACCCGGACGTGCTCCGGGACGCCTTGAACGAGGAGCGGCGCCCCCGCATCGAGATCCACGCCGACTACTACTTCATCAGCTTCTATGCGGCCAACTGTGACTCCCACTCCCCGCTCATCCATTCCCGGCCAGTCTACATGTTCGTCGGGTGCAAGTACCTCATCACCGTCCACCGTGAGCCGGTGTCCGAGATCGAGGAGACCCTGAACCGCTGGCGCACCGACAGCAGCCCGCTCGAATGCAGGATCGGCCCAGCCCTGAATGCGCTGCTGGATGCTTTCCTGGACGATTATTTCCCGATTCTTGACCAGGTAGCGGACCTCGTGGATGACCTGGAGAACTCCATCTTCACGCATCCGCAAGACACACCCATCCAGACCATCTTCGAGTTGCGGAAGAACCTCCTCCACTTCCGGCGGCTCGTCGCCCCCGAACGCGACGTGGTGAACGTGCTGCTCCGGCGCGATCTGCCCATCCACCAGCAGGAAGACGTCGGCGACCTCCAGGACATCTACGACCGCACCGTGCGCCTGACGGAGAACATCGACCTGTACCGCGACCTCCTGTCGAGCGCCCTGGACAGCTACGTCTCGATCCAGTCGAATCGGCTGAACGAGGTCGTAAAGGTGCTTACCATCGCGTCCGTCCTCCTGATGACGGACGCGCTCGTGGCGGGCATCTACGGGATGAACTTCCTCCACATGCCGGAGCTTCACTGGCGCTTCGGCTACCTGTTCGCCCTGGGCGTGATGGTCGTCTCCAATGTCTCCCTGGCCCTCTACTTCAAGCGCAAGGGGTGGCTGTAGTACCAGCTCTGGGAAAAGCCAGTGCAAGAGCAATAGCATGTGTCATCACGAGCTTGTCGAGGGATCCCATATAGGAGCACTGTGCTGTCCTATGGGACCCTTAGACTCCGTCCCGACTGGCGTCGGCACTCCGCACAGGGTGACATGGAAACAGACGGGTAGCGTTGCGTAGTGGTCTTAGAGAGCCGGGATAATACGGGTCTCACCCGCCGGTCATCCCTCCTTCTCCTCCGGGACGACGGCCACGTAGACCTCCGTGTCCTGGCGGAGCACGCGAAGGGGGATCAACTGTCCGATGGACGTTTCCACGAGGAGCTGCAGCAGGTCGTCGACGCCCGTCAACTGCCCGCCGGGATGCCCGATGACGACGTCGCCCCTGACCAGCCCGGCCCGTTCGGCGGGACTGCCCGGTACGATCTCGATCACCTGAACGCCGCCGCGCTCGGCGAGCCCGAACCGGCGGACGACGGCGGGCGCGAGTTCGATGGTCTGGCCCGCGACGCCGATGGAGCCGCGCCGGATCCGGCCGTTTCGAATCAACTGGCCTGCGATGAGCCGTGCGGTGTTCACCGCTACGGCGAAGGCAATGCCCTGGGCGGGGAGGATCATCGCCGTATTGACCCCAATGACACGGCCCTTCGTATCCACGAGCGGCCCACCCGAGTTTCCGGGGTTCAGGGCCGCGTCGGTCTGTATGACGTCGTCCATGAGCCGCCCCGTCCGCGCGCGCAGCGACCGCCCGAGGGCGCTCACGACGCCGGCGGTCACGGAGTGCTGGAATCCATACGGATTGCCCAGGGCGATGGCGATCTGCCCCACCCGTACCCGGCCGGAGTCGCCGAACTCCACGTGCGCGGGCGTCGGCGCGTCGATGCGGAGAACGGCCAGGTCCGTATCGGGGTCGTCCCCTACCAGTTCGGCCCTGTAGTCGCGCCCATCCGCGAAGAGAACGTCGATCTTCGAGGCGCTCCCGGCGACGTGGCTGTTCGTCAGGACGAATCCATCGGGTGTGAAGGCGAAACCCGATCCGCTGCCACCACCTCTGCGGCGGCGCCCGCGGGCGGCATGCTCGACGTTGATGCTGACGACGCTTGGCCTGACCCTGTCGACGGCGCCGGTGACGGCCTCGGAGTAAGCGTCCAGCAGTTCTGCGTCGGATGCACCCATCGCTCCGGGGTGCACCGCCGCAGGTTCAGGGGAAGCAAGCGCTATGATGCGTGCCATAAGCGTACGTGCTAGTGGGCCGGCACGCCCCGGCTCCGGCTACAGGCCGAAGCCCTCTATCCGGTCCGATTTGAAAGAATTCTGATCGGCAGCAGCGGTTAGTTCATGTGTATGGGCCCGACGGGCGAATCCCAGATCATGCCGACCGCCGTACCGCCCTGCCCGGCCTCCACGCGCGCATCTTCATCCTCTTCGTCTGGAAGCGACACGGCGCTGCGCGTGAATACGCCGTGCG
>DASSAV010000556.1:0-2928 GCA_035699265.1 Rhodothermales bacterium | reverse complement strand
TTGAGCTGGCTCACGACCGGCGCCTTCCGGATACCGGGGATCGCAAACGGGTGAACCGGCGCCGAGTCGGGACCTGTGTGTACCGCGTAAGGGTTTGCCGGAGCGCCGGCATAGCCGCCCGATTGCGGCAAAGCACCGGGGGCAGGCATCGGAGCGGAACGGGGCCAGACGGGCGCCGCGCGCTGCTCGGTCGGACGCGGTACCGGAAGTTCTGCCCCCCGCGGTTCAGGGGATGCGTTCTCGCCGCTCGAATCCGGGTCTTCACGTTCCATCCCGATGTGATAGTAGAGCCGGCCCTGAGGACCCAGCACCCGGGTAATGGTCTTCCGAAGCAGCCCAAAATAGTGTTCTTCCAGCCACTCGTAATAAAAGCGACTGGGGAGTTGCACCGTCAGGTTCAGGTGGCCCTGCTCCTCTTCCAGCTTGACAGCTGTCAGAGGCTCGAACCACGTCTTAAAGCTCTGCCGGCTGATGTTCTCCCGTACAAGATCGAGACACTCATTCCAGACGGTTTGCGGAGACTGGTCCATTCCACACGTTGACCTCAGGTGAAACCGGGCGGGCTATGCCAGCGCCGGTGCAAATGCGCGAGTCGACTTGTCTAACCGGAAGGGCGGTGCTATGGGTCCGGCTACCGGAGATGAAAAGGGGTCGTTCACCGCAGCGCCCGACCCTCTGTAATTGGTTATGCACGGTTTATCCACAGTGCGCCTGTGCGAGCCTCGCCCCCGTTCCCGCGTGCATCGTATGTGCCGGTCATTTCATACACACGTTGTCCACATACACAGGTCCCCCCTTAACGTGTTTGTATTACATGGTTTGACTCCGCACATGTGCGTGAGAACTGCTCCAGAACGCACATTCATAATTTGCTATATGCGCAGATCGGTGTCCGTTTGCGCCCTTAGACGGAATTATCAACAAAGCACCCACAATTCACGCCCGAACAGAGATGCTCACTCGCCCGACCGTGTGCAAGGGTGGTAAGGACGTGCGCCCAGCACCAACATGGTAATCATGCAGCCCCCACTCCGTCAAGCGACTCGGGGGATTTCACATGAGGGCCTGCTCGGGGAGGGTAGATTCTTATTTCATCCGAACCTTCATTTGAAAGAACACCCCCCATATGGTATTTTTGCGGATCTTGATCTGCTGTATCTGAGTATTCAGGTCGACCTTTGTGGACCAGACGCCAGGGTGCGGCATGTTGCAGATCAAGATTTCCAGCCTCAAGCCGGGTATTCACCGGTTCCAGCTTGAGCCGGAAGCCGAAGCAGTAGACCTTGACCCATGCCGGTTTGAGGACATTCACGTAGATGTCCACCTCGATTACCACGAGGAGCGCATCTTCGTAAAGCTCAGCGCACATGCGTTGGCGACGCTCCAGTGCGACCGTACGCTGGTAGATTTCAAACAACAACTTGACGGAGCGTATTCACTGCTGTTCGCAGAGCCCGACGTTGCGGCCTCCGGTACAGCCGGCTCCCAAGACGTGCGGGTGCTGCACCCGAGCGATCAAGAAATCGACCTCACAGACGCCGTGAGGGACACGATCCTCCTGGCTATTCCGGCGCGCTGCATTGCTCCCGGTGCCGAAGACGAGGCCATCCCGATGCAATTCGGGGCGGTAGACAGCCGAGGAGATTACATAGACCCACGTTGGGAGGCCCTGCGCAAGCTGAAGGACAGTTCAGGCTGAGGAACTGCCAACCGTAAGAGGCGGTTTTTCGAAAGGGGCTCGATCCCGGTTGACATTGAAGCGAGTACACGATAAAGGTTTACCATCATGCCGAATCCGAAGCGTAAATTTTCCAAATCCCGAACGGCGAAGCGCCGGTCAGTCTATTACAACCACCTTAAGGCGCCCGCCACAGTGGAGTGCCCCAACTGTGGCAGTACCCAGCAGCTCCACCGAGCGTGCCCCAACTGCGGCTACTACCGGGGCCGGAAGGTGGTCGAAACCAAGGAGCAGCTTTAGCCGCCGGCGAGGCTGTTTTTCCTTTCAGGTATGCACGCCGCTCTGAACGCAGTGGTCAACGCGTTGGAGCGGGCGTGCATACCTTTTTTCAAGGAGTGCTTCTCACTTCCGCGTGTACGTGAACCTCTGAACACGGTCTCTTAAACGCGCATGAATGTTCTGAACGAGGACCACTAAAGATCTCGCATGGCCATACGAGTTGCCGTCGACGCGATGGGTGGAGACCGAGCCCCATCGGTCGTCATTGAGGGGGCTGTCCGGGCCGTACAGTCTGCCGCCGAACCAATCGAAATTTTACTATTCGGGCCGGAGGACGCTCTGCGGCAGGCAGCGGAAACGGCCGGGGTCACACTCGACCCCTCTTTCATCCAGGTCGTAAACGCGCCGGATGTCATCGGCATGGGAGAGTCCCCTACTGCTGCGGTGAAGGGTAAGCCGAGGTCCTCCATTCACCTGGGACTCGGCGCTGTCAAAGCGGGCAAGGCGGACGCGTTCGTGAGCGCGGGTAACACCGGCGCCGTCATGGCTGCCTCGCTCTTCATCCTCGGCCGGCTCCCCGGCGTTGCGCGCCCGTCCGTCATCGGCTACTACCCGACCGTGCAAAGCTTTTGCATCCTGCTGGATGCCGGCACAAACGTCGATTGCAAGCCGGAGCACCTCCTCCAGTTCGCGCAGATGGGCACCATTTATGCCAGGAACATGCTCAAGCGCGACAATCCGGTCGTCGCGCTGATGAATATCGGCGAGGAGCCCGGCAAAGGGAACGAGCAGGTGAAGGCCGCCTTCGACCTCCTCGCCGGGTCGCCGGACGTTAACTTCCGGGGGAATATAGAAGGGCGCGACGTCCTCGAGCATGCTGCCGACGTGATCATCTGTGATGGGTTCGTCGGCAACATCATGCTCAAGCTCGGTGAGAGCGTGGCGACGGCACTCGTACGCATGATTCACGA
>DASSAV010000555.1:0-8560 GCA_035699265.1 Rhodothermales bacterium | reverse complement strand
CGGGCGGCGGTCATGCCGCCGGCGGGGACGGGCAGGGAGGCGGCATACGGGGGCCACTCGGCGCGGAGGGCGGCGGCGGTGGCGGCGCAGGTCTCTTTCGAGGCGTTGAAGCGGCCGCCGTAGTTGGCGAAGATGACGGCGTCGGCGCCGAACAGCCGGAAAAGCTTGCCCTGGAGGGTATCTTCGCGGATGCGCTGCGCGCCGGCGAAGCTGGGGTGGGCGAGGATGGGGATTTCCAGGTGGTTGCGCACGAGATCGAAGAAGAAGGGCATGCCGAGGAGCATCGGGGCGGCCATGACGGCGCCCACGCCCTGATCCTGGGCGAATGCGGCCTGGCGGAAGACCTGGCCGGGCGTGCCGGAGAGGTTGGGGCAGTAGACGGCCCGATGGCCGGTACGCTCGGCGACGTCGTCGACGGCGTGCTGACAGGCCTGGACGCGCTCCTCGAAGGGACTGAAGGGGT
Source organism: Rhodothermales bacterium (assembly GCA_035699265.1). GTDB lineage: Bacteria > Bacteroidota > Rhodothermia > Rhodothermales > DASSAV01 > DASSAV01. Next base: position 8,097 of record DASSAV010000555.1, on the reverse strand, counting down.
GGTCGCTCAGGTAGTGGTCGTCTTTAATCACGTCGATGCCGCCCTCGGCGAAACGGAGGCACAGGTCGGCCAACTCGGCGACGGTCAGGCCGACCGGCTTGAGGGCGGTGCAGGTGAGGGGGCGTCCGGACACACCGGTCCGCCGCCGGATGCCGTCGATGCCGAAGCGGGGGCCGCTGAAACCGGCCTTGACGGACGGAGGCAGGTTGAAGTCGAGCAGTTCGACCTCCTCGTGGAGGGACGAGTTGCCGAAGAGGACGTTCAGGAGCTGGGCGGGGTCTACCGATGCGGTTTCGGCGGGAAGCGCCACGCTGACACGGAAGCCGGACTCGGGTTCGGGCGTTACGTTCACGACGTGCCCCAGCATGCGCTCGCGCACGTACGGGTAACGCAGGGCCACGTTCAGCGGGGTCTCCACGCTCTGTTCCAGCATGACCGACTCGGCGAAATCGGAGATCCGGTCTTCCGGGACACGGATGCGATAGGTTACCTCGACGTTCTCCATGTGCGGTTTGCAGGGAAAATAAGTGTTCAGGTGTTAACGTGTTCGCGTGTTCAAGACGACGGCTGACGGCAGACCACGGCATCTATTGACAATCGCACAAGCGTCATGGAAACAGCTATCTTTCAGAGACGGTTTGGTAACTCGAATCATGTTTTTCTCTACCGAAACACTGAGCAAGCAGGCATCCATGTCTCTCCAAGATAAGAAAGTGGTCGTTATCGGCGGGAGTGCCGGAATCGGAAAGGCGACGGCGAAGGCGGCCGCGGCGGCGGGCGCGCACGTCGTGATCGCAGCGCGAAACGAGCACGAACTCGCGCAGGCGACGGAAGAGATTGCGGGCCACGTCGAGACCTGCACGATCGACGTGCGGGACGTGCGGGGGATGGACTACTGCATCGAGCAGATCGGGGCCATCGACCACCTGGTGTATACGGCGGTGGACGCCCACCCCTCCCCATTTCTCGAGACGGACTTCGAGGAGGCGCGGAAGATCTTCGACGTCAAGCTGTGGGGGCCGTTTGCGGTAGTGCAGAGTGCGGCTCCGGCGATCGGGGACGGCGGCTCGATCACGTTGTTCTCCGGCGTGACGGCGTACAAGCCGGTGCGGGGGCTGTCGGTTGTCGGGGCGGCCAACGGCGCGGTGGAGGCGCTGGTGCGGGCGCTCGCCGTCGAGTTGAGCCCGATCCGCGTGAATGCGATCTCGCCGGGGTTCGTGGATACGGATACGATGACGGAAGCGCAGCGCAAGGAACTCGCCGCCACGCTGCCGGTCGGTCGTGTCGGCGCGCCGATCGATATGGCGGAGGCCGCGCTGTTCGCGATGCAGAACCGGTTCATGACGGGGACGGTGTTGCACCTCGACGGGGGCGATCTGATCGTGTAGACGGCAGTTGGCAGCTAGCAGTCGGCAGTTAGCAGTTGTTTCGGGTGTTCGAGGCGGTTTCTTTGTTGGGGTTGCGATTTGGCATTCGGGGGTGGGATTACAAAGAACTTCCAATCTGGGGGAGTGTGGTGTTAAACCTTCTCGTGGCGGGGCGGTCATAGTAGGCACTGACTCGAAAACGCTAAGACGGCACTACAATGGCAAAGGCAGGCGACTCACTGAGCTGGACTCCGGTACACGACCTGGCGCTCATATACCTGGCGCTGACGCACGGCGCGGATGCAGAGATCGACCCGAACGAGATGTCTCTCATGGCGGAGAAGCTGCGCCATTGGGCGTCGGACGCGCAATCGGAGGAATTGAGCGACGTGCTCGAAGAGGTGATGCTGGTGTACGTCGGGGAGTCGAGGGCCCAGATGCTGGACACGTCGGTGGCGTCACTGCGGGAGAGCATTCCGAAGAAGGAGCGGGTGGCGATCCTGAACGATCTGGCGGACATTGCGTCGGCGGACGGGATGATCGTACCGGGGGAGGTGGGTTTCATCCAACACCTGGCGCACCAGTGGGAACTGGATCAGGAACTGGGAGGAGGGTGAGAGCGAGTCGAGGAATCTAGGTGTGTACGTGTGTAGGATGGGAAGGGGGAGTGAGAGGATGGGAGAGGAAGAGTGGAGGAGAGGAGGAAAGGAAGAGGGGGAAAGGAAGAGGGGGAAAGGAAGAGGGGATATCGGGCTACTGGGGGCCGGCGTGGGCGGTGAGGGGGTGGTTTTCGGGGGTGGGCATGAAGAGCCTTCGGGCGGTGAAGGCGGCGCCTACGATACCGGCGTGGTTTTGCAGCTCGGCAGGCAGCAGGTCGGCGTTCGTGTGCAGGTATTCGAAGAACCTGGCGCGTTTTTTCGGCTTGCTGGCGCCCCCGCCGAAGATGATGAGGTCGGGAGCCAGGAGGAACTCGATCCGGTCCAGATATTCCTGCACGCGGCCGGCCCAGCGTTTCCAGCCCAGCTTCTTTTCCTTGCGGGCTCGGTCTGCGGCGTAGTGTTCGGCGACCATGCCGTTCAGGGTGATGTGGCCGAATTCCGTGTTGGGGACCAGCATCTCATTGATGAAGAGAGCCGAACCGATCCCGGTGCCGAAGGTGAGGAGGAGGACTTCATCCATGCGCCCGCGCCCGGCGCCGAAGCCCATCTCAGCCATACCGGCGGCGTCGGCGTCGTTGATGACGATGGCGGGGAGGCCGGTCTTTTGCAGGAGGAGTTCCTCGACGTTAGTGCCGATCCAGGACTTATCGATGTTTGCGGCGGTGGTGGCGACACCCTTCTTGATGCGCGCGGGGAAGGCGCAGCCGAAGGGGCCGTTCCAGTCGAAGTGCCGCACGATCTCGGCGGTGACGTCGGTGACGGCTTCGGGGGTGGCCGGTTTCGGGGTAGGTAGGCGGAAGCGTTCGGCGGTGAGCTTGCCGGTCGTGATGTCGACCGTTGCGCCCTTGATGCCGGATCCTCCGATGTCGATGCCGAGAATTTCCAAGATGGTGCCTGCGGCGAGGTGAGTGGATGCCGGGTGGATGTTAACCAGAAATCCGGGCTCGGATCAATGGCGGGGTGTGAAGCGGGCGCAAACTCGGAGGGAGTATCGCAAAGTGTTCGGGTGTTCGGGTGTTCGGGAATTGGAATGTTAGCGTGCGATGGGGGCGGTGTGCGAAAATATGCTGGTGGGGGACGAATGTGGTTCGGGGGTTGTATTTTGGTGGGGTGACGTGGTGTACACGAAAAGGCAGATACCTCGAGTTTCATGCAGAGTTCTATGCGACGGATTTTGATTTTTGCTGTTCTCTTTCTGGTCATTTCGCTCCAGTCGTGCCGATGCGCCGACGAGCCACCGGTGGGACAGGTACAGGAGCAGGACTCCACCGCAACGCAGTGACGGCACGCGGTCCGCTTGAAGCGGCGCTCGTGTTCGTTGACGGTCACGGCCCTGTTTCAGAAGACGCAGGCTGAAGTCCTGCAGTTTCGGGCCGGGAGCGCCGTCAGGAGTTAGAGGGATCATCGATTGACGGCGAATCGGTATGCTCATCCCGGACGACAAGGTCGAAGAAGTACGCACCGCGACCGACATCGTGGAAGTGGTGGGCGACTACGTCCGGCTGAAACGGCAGGGGACTCGGTACGTAGGGCTGTGCCCGTTCCACAACGAGAAGACGCCGTCATTCGGCGTTACGCCGTCGCTGGGGATATTCAAGTGTTTCGGGTGTGGGGCCGGGGGCGACGTGTTCAAGTTCGTGGCAGAGGTGGAAAAGGTCGGCTTCGTGGAGGCGGTGCGGATGCTGGCCGAGCGGGCGGGGATCGCATTGAACCTCGGCCAGGAGGACACGCCCGAGCGGTCGGCTGCTGAGTCCCTGCATTTCGCGCTGACGTTTGCCGCGCGGTTTTACTTCCGGGAGCTCACGCAGGAGGCGTCCGGCAGGCCGGGGCTGGCCTATTTCAAACAGCGCGGCTTCTCCGGGAAGACCATCAAGCATTTCGGGCTGGGATACGCGCCGGACGCCTGGGACGCCCTGTTCCGGGAGGCTACGGCGAACCACATCTCCCCGGAGGTACTGGAGCAGGCCGGGCTGGTGATTCCGCGCAAGGACGGGAGCGGTTATTACGACCGGTACCGGCAGCGGGTCCTCTTCCCCATCTTCTCCCCTGTCGGTAAGGTGCTCGGTTTCGGGGGGCGGATCCTGGGGGCTGAGACCGACCAGCCGAAGTACATCAACTCGCCCGAGACGGACGTGTACTCGAAGAGCCGGGTACTGTACGGGCTGTTCCACGGTAAGCATGCGGTCCGGAAGGCGGAGGAGGCGATCCTGGTGGAAGGGTATACGGACGTGATCTCGCTGCACCAGGCGGGCGTGGAGAACGCGGTGGCGGCCTGCGGCACATCGCTCACGGAGGGGCACGTGAAAGTGCTCTCGCGTTATGCCAAGCGGATCGTATTCATCAACGACGCCGATGCGGCGGGCGACAGCGCGACTGTGCGCGGGATCGGGCTGGCGTTGAAGGGGGGCCTGACACCCTACGTCGTGCGGCTGCCGAGCGCAGAGGACCCGGACTCGTTCGTCCGGGAGAACGGGGGCGAGGCGTTCCAGGAGTACGTCCAGAAGCACCGGACGAGCTTCATCGAACACATGGTGGAACGCGCCCGGCTGGCGGGGCGGATCGGCGGGAATTCCGACGAAGAGACCGCCGCCCTGCACGAAATCATCGCGACCGTGGCCGTGATCGGCGATCCGATCTCGCAGGAGAGCTACATCCGCGAGCTGGGGCGTGTGACCGACCGGCCGGACATCCAGTTTTTCGAGGTGCTGGCCCGCGCGCTCGCCGAGCAGCGGCGGCAGGAAGCCAGGTCGAGCCGGCGGGACAAGCGAGCGCTCCCGGCTGAAGAATCGGAAAATCGGGAACTCACGACGGAAGACGGGCAACCGGACGGGGCGCCGGCGATGCGGCCCTCCCTGACCGGAGCGGCGGCGCTCCCGGAGGAACAGACGCTGATCCGGGTGATGCTGGAGCACGGAGCGCCGCTGGTAGAGTTCGTGCTGGGCCACATGGCGGTGGAGGAGTTCACGGAGGGTCCGTCCCGCGAGGCGGTGCGGTGTTTCGTGCGGCAGTACCAGGAGGGGGGCGTGGCGGCACAGCCCTTCCTCGACGGCACGTTCGGAGAGGCGGTGCAACGGTTTGCCGCCGAGGTGATGGTGGACCAGTACGAGCCGTCGGAGAACTGGGGCCTGAAGGCCAAGATCCGTGTGCCCCGCCTGAACGAAGATCCGTACGAGGCGGCGTCCGACGCCATGACGCTGCTGAAGCTGGACCGGGTGGACGAGATGATCGGGCGCGTGAAGAAGCGGCAGGCCCACCTGACGGATGCCAGCCGGGACCTGCTGGACATCCAGACGGAGCTGATGAAACTGCAAGAGCTTCGCAAGCGCATCGACCGGCGGGAGTTCTTGCAGTGGAATAATGCGGAGTAAGGCAACGATCGCGGGGACCCTCAGCGTGAAGGGCCGGTTAACAAGGGAAACGGCACGCCGTTAGCAGTGAGCAGTTGGCAGTTGGGGTCGGGTGTTGACGTGTGTTTGAGTGTTCAAGATGAGTATGGGGATGTGGATGCTCAAGGGGGCTGGTGTGGCGGCATTCCTTGCGGGCGTTCGTGCGTGGTGTAAAACTTTGGAGTTGGATCGAATTGTTTTGAGATATGGAAGCGAAGGAAGAAATCGTCCTTGAGGAGATCAGCGGGGGAAACCACCGGAACGGGGCGCCGGCGGTGCAGCATTACGCCGTGCAGACGGCGACGTCGCCGCGCCCGGTGCCCGAGGGGGCGGACCTGAACCATCCGAACCTCTATTTCAACCGCGAACTGAGCTGGCTGGATTTCAACTGGCGCGTGCTCTACCAGGGGATGGACGAGAGGACGCCACTCCTGGAGCGCGTCCGTTTCAACGCCATTGCGGCGTCGAACCTGGACGAGTTCTTCCGGAAGCGTGTGGGCGGGCTGAAGCGGCTCTTCCACGCCGGCATCCAGACGCTCTCACCCGACGGGCGCGCGCCCGCGGAGCAACTGGATCTGATTCGGGAGGCGGTCGTCCCGATGTACAGCACGATCTCCGACACGTGGGAGCGTCTGTTGAAGCCGGAGCTACGGGAGCGCGCGGGGATCTACATCCTCGATTACCCGCAGCTCACGACGGCACAGGAGCAGCACCTTCACGCCTACTTTCACCAGGCGATTTTTCCCATTCTGACGCCGCTGGCGGTCGACCCCGGCCACCCTTTCCCGTTCATCTCCAACCTGAGCCTGTCGATTGCCGTCATGCTCCGGCACCCGAAGCGGGGGACGGAGCACTTCGCCCGGCTCAAGGTGCCGACGAGCCGCGGCCGGTGGGTGTCGCTGGAGGAGCCGCTGCACTTCGTGCCGCTGGAGCAGGTGATCATCTACAACCTGCCCGAGCTGTTCCGGGGCATGGAGATCGTGAGCGCACACGTATTTCGCATCACGCGCAACGCGGACATCCACCGGGAGGAGGAAGAGGCCGAGGATCTGACGGAGCTGATCACGGAAGAGCTGCGAGAGCGCCGGTTTGCGCCGGTGGTCCGCATGGAGGTGGAGCGCTCCATGCCCGCCCTGGTGCGCGAACTGCTGCTGCGGGAGCTAGACCTGGAGGCGTGCGACGTGTACGAGGTAGACGGGCTGCTCGACCTCTCGGACTTGATGAAGCTGGCGGACCTTCCGATTCCCGACCACCGGTACGAGCCATGGGAGCCAGTGGCGCCGATGCGCCTGCTGCACGAGGGGGAGGCGAAGGACCGCCCCGACATCTTCTCCGTGATCCGAAAGGACGACGTGCTGGTGCACCATCCGTACGAGAGCTTTCGGGCGAGCGTGCAGCGATTCGTGGAGGAGGCCGCCGACGACCCGAACGTGCTGGCGATCAAGCAGACGCTCTACCGCACCTCGAACGAGTCGCCGGTGGTGCTGTCGCTCATGAAAGCGGCGGAGGCGGGCAAGCAGGTGGCGGTGCTCGTGGAAGTGAAAGCCCGTTTCGACGAGGAGAACAACATCGAATGGGGGCAGATGCTGGAGAAGTCGGGCGTGCACGTCACTTACGGTCTGGTGGGCCTCAAGACGCACGCGAAGGTGACGTTGATCATCCGGGAGGAGGACGGCGGCCTGCGGCCGTACTGCCACATCGGGACGGGCAACTACAATCCCTCGACGGCACGGCTCTATACTGACGTGGGGTTGTTCACGTGCAATCCAGACCTGGGATACGACCTCATCAACCTGTTCCACTACCTGACCGGCTACGCGCCGGAGCAGCACTACCAGCGGCTCATCACGGCGCCCCGCGACATGCGGAACGCTTTTATCAGGCTCATCGACGAGGAAATCACCAACCAGAAGAAGCACGGGAATGGACGGATCATCGCGAAGATGAACGCACTGGACGACGTAGAGATGATCCGCGAGTTGTACCGGGCGTCGCAGAACGGGGTGAAGATCGACCTGATCGTGCGGGGCCATTGCCGACTGCGTCCCGGCCTTCCGGGCTACAGCGACAAGATCCGGGTGATCAGCATCCTGGGGCGGTTCCTGGAGCACAGCCGCATCTACTATTTCGGCAACAACGCCCATCCCAAGATCTTCCTGGGCAGTGCGGACTGGCAGCGCCGGAACCTGGACGACCGGATCGAGACGGTGGTGCAGGTGGACGAGCCCTCTTTGCAGGCGCGGCTGATCCGCCTCCTGCATTTTGCGCTGACGGACCACCGCAGTGCGTGGGAGCTACGGGAGGACGGCTGTTACATCCAGCGCCAGCCGCGCGATGCGGAAGAGCAGATGGGCTTTCAGGACGTCATCATGCACCGCACCACGCAGCGGCTGACAGAGGCGGATGCGCCGTGGGACATTAAATGACGGTTTTGGGAAAGGGAGAAAGCGTGAATGAGTGAATGAGTGAATGAGTGAATGAGTGAATGGGGGAAAGGGAGGAAGGGTGAATGATACCAAATCCGGTTGAACAGTGCTCGTTTCGGAGCAGATACAAACCACCCCTGTATCCCCTCCTTGAAAAGGAGGGGAGCTTCCTGGCGATGAACCATTCCTAAAGGAATTAGCCGGATTTGGTATGAATGAGAGAAAGAGTGAATGAGAGAAAGAGAGAAAGAGTGAAGGC
>DASSAV010000554.1:0-8119 GCA_035699265.1 Rhodothermales bacterium | reverse complement strand
CAGCCCCGGGCCGCCGCAGGGGCCGGCGGAGGTTGCCAACTACCCGAATCCCTTTACCCCCGCGACCGGCACGACCATCGCGTACGAGCTGGCGCAGTCGTCGCGCGTGCGGATCAGCCTCTACGACCTGCTGGGGCGGCGTGTCGCCGAAGTGCTGGATGAGCAGGAGGAAGCGGGGCCGCACAGCGTGCGGTTTGACGGGGCGGGCCTGGCGAGCGGCACCTACATCTGCCGGATCGATGCCGGGGGTCTGCGGACCCATCATCGGGTCGTCCTGGTGCGCTGAAGCCCCTCGTGCAATGGTTGACTCCAGGGTGATCGCCCGCTACCTTCCGAAGGACGTCCCGATGGCTTACCACCTCCACACCCGATCCATGAAGCGCCTCAGCTTTTGCCTCCTTGCCCTGCTCCTTGCCGGAACCGCCCATGCTCAGAAGTTCGAGAACCTGGCGCTCACGCCGCCTATGGGCTGGAATAGCTGGAATAAGTTCGCCTGCGACGGGCTGAACGAACAGGTGGTGAGGGAGACGGCGGATGCGATGGTGAGTACGGGCATGAAGGACGCGGGGTACGAGTACATCGTGCTGGACGATTGCTGGCAGGTCAGCCGGGACAGCGCGGGTAACATCGTTCCAGATGCGCAGAAGTTTCCCCACGGCATCGAGGCGCTGGCGGACTACATCCACAGCAAGGGGCTGAAGTTCGGCCTGTACTCGGATGCCGGGCGGAAGACGTGCCAGGGCCGTCCGGGTGGGCGCGGATACGAATACCAGGACGCGCGCCAGTACGCGGCCTGGGGTGTAGACTACCTGAAGTACGACTGGTGCTACACCGAGACGCAGAATGCACAGGCATCCTACAAGCTGATGCGCGACGCGCTATACCAAGCCGGACGGCCCATCGTGTTCAGCATCTGCGAATGGGGCACCAGCAAACCCTGGGAGTGGGCGGCGGACGTCGGCAACCTCTGGCGCACGACTGGAGACATCACACCGACGTGGGACGTGCCTTCTGGCGGAAACGGGCAGATCTACGGGGGTGGTGTGCTCGTGAACCTGGAGATGCAAAGAGGACTGGAAAAGTACGCCGGGCCGGGCCACTGGAACGACCCCGACATGCTGGAGGTGGGCAATGGTGATCTCACGGCGGAGGAGAACAAGTCGCATTTCAGCATGTGGGCTATGCTCGCGGCGCCGCTCATGGCAGGAAACGACCTCCGCAATATGCCGGACGAAACGCGGATGATCCTGACCAACAAAGACGTGATCGCCATCGACCAGGACCCGCTCGGGAAGCAGGCGCACCGGGCCTCTCGGCGCGATGGCATCGAGACCTGGGTGAAGCCGCTCTCCGGCGGCAACTGGGCCGTCGCGCTCCTGAACCTCAAAGACCAGGCCCAGGCTGTCACTGTGGATTGGAGCAGGTACGACATCGGGGCGGGCTATCAACTGCGCGACCTGTGGAAGCACCAGCACGTGGGCGATACGGGTGAGGACTTTCACGCCGACATTCCTCCGCACGGGGTGGTCGTGCTCAAGCTGGAGAAGAGGCCATGACCCTGGTGGAATGACAAAAAGGGCGTTTCTGGGCCGCCCTTTTTCGTTGTGGCGGGTCGGCGCTATTGTGCCGCTGTATGGCCTTTCCTAGCTTACACTGCTACGATCTTTTGCGCCGGCCCCTTCCAACCATCGAGGCACTATCATGGAACTGCGCACCCTCGAAGCCCCTGAGTCGATCCTGGCCGCCCTCATCCCGAAGATGTCGCGGGATATGCGGTTTGTGGCCTGGTTCACGATCATCTACGGCGGGCTGGCCAGCCTGACGATCATCGGCGCCATCGTGGGCGTGCCGATGCTGATCGGAGGCCTGCGGCTGAAAGAGTCGGCGGATGCATTCGACGGATACCGCCGGACCAACGACCTTGAACGCATGGCGCATGCCCTGGACCGGCAGGGGCGCTACTTTTTCATTCAGAAGGTGTTCGTGATCGTATCCATCTTCTTCATCATCCTCTATCTCATCGCCATCGCCGCCGCCATTTCGTACGGACTTTTCGAGGCGGTGAAGAACACGGGCGGCATCTCCGTCTGACCCCGCCAGTCGGGGTGGAGATCAGAATAACCGGCCGAAGCTGACGCTGATGATGGGAGTACCGAAGTAGCGCTGGCTGCCTCCTTCGATGTCGGGCTCCAGGAGTTGGATCTTGCGGCTGAAGTACGAGAACGTGTACCCGACGCGCACGCCCTGCGTGACGCGCGTGCTTCTGCCGAAGTGCGCGCCGAGCGCCGCGAGCCCTCCCCACCCCATGCGGAAGTGGCCGCGCGGGAGGGCGGAGAGCGCATCGTAGGTATGCTCCGTGCAGGCATCGACCGCCGTGCCCTGGTCGTACTTACCGTTGCCGTTGCAGTCTTTGAAGTATGGATACTCCCATCCGAAGGCCGGGCCGGCGGTGAACTGGAGGTAGGGCCGGAAATTGTCCTCAATCTCATTTTCAAAGAGCCGCTGCACGACACCGACCTGCACCGGCATGATCAGGAAGTAGTGCGCCTTGTTGGGGATGGTCGTGTTGAAGTACGTGGCGAATTTGAACTCCCGCTCGTCCTTGCCGGGAGAAAGTGTGGTCTCGGCGATGAGCGAGGTCGTGGAAGAAATGGCTCGGTTCAGGTACCCGCCCAGGCCGAAGCCGCTGTTCGTGAGGATCAACTCGAGCCCCGCGCCACTGCCGTACGAGTTCTCGTCCGCCGTAAGAGAATCTCCCGGCTGCGTCTGCGCCAGCGCGGGCGGGCAGGCGCCGAGCCACAGGAACGCGGCGAGGATCAGGCCGACGGCGAAACGGTACGATGAAGTGCGAAACCCGGCCATACACGTCTGGAGGGACCAAAGAGGTAGCCAGTTCCGAACCGTAGCGGGACGCCTTTGTTCTCCCGGTGGCGTTTTGGCAGGCCCCGCTCTATTTTGACGGAACGAGGCTGCACGAGTCTACGAGTCGAGGAAAGTAGGAGGGTAAGAGCGCACTGTCATGAGCAGTCCGGCGCCTCCATCCTACCTTCATAGGCTCCTGGATTCCTTCCCCTGAATCATGTCATCGGTTGCGTTCACGTGAGCTATCGATTCCTCATAGCCCGGCGTTATCTGGTCAGCCGGAAGCAGATCACGCTCATCTCGGTGATCACCGGCATCTCGATCACCGGCGTAGCGCTCGGCGTGGCGGCGCTCATCGTGGTGCTCTCTGTGATGAACGGGTTCTACGACTTCGTGCGGGAGCTGCTGGTCTCGCTCGATCCGCACGTTCGGATCGTCAGTACCGGAGAACGCGGGATTCCGGCGACGCAGGCGGATTCGCTGATTCACATCTCCCTCGCGCTGCCGCACGTGGAGCACGCCTCGCCGTACGTGGAGGGCAAGGCGCTCCTGCTCACGGGCGGAGCCGACGTAAACAAGGTGGTGATCGTTCGGGGCGTCGATCCGGCCCGGCTGAAAGGGGTGAGCGAGGTCGTCGAGCGGACGGGTATGGGCTCGTTCAACCTGGGCCGGCAGGACGGGCTGCCCGGCATCGTAATCGGGATGAGCCTCGGGCAGCGCTTCGCCCTCGTGCCGGGTGCGGGCGCTCAGGCCGGGAGTGCCGTGTCTCTCCTCTCCGCGCAGGCCCTCGAACGGGCGCTCACGCGAGTCTTCGGCACACCGATGCTCAACCGGTTCGAAGTGCGCGGCCTCTACGAACTGGAACCGACCTACGACGAGAGCCACGTCTTCATCGGGGTGCCGGAGGCGCAGCAACTATTCCGCATGGCCGGTCAGGTCACGGGGATCGAACTGCGCCTGGACGACATCAACCGGGCGGAACACGTCAAGGAGGTCCTTGAGGGCAAGCTGGACAGCCGCCGGTTTTCGGTACTCACGTGGTACGACCTCCAGAAGTCGCTGTACGACGTGATGCTCCTGGAGAAGTGGGCGGCGTACCTGATCCTGATCCTGATCGTCGTCGTCGCCGCGTTCAATATCGTGGGGTCGCTGACGATGGTAGTCGTAGAAAAGCGGTCGGACGTGGGGGTGTTGCAAGCGATGGGCATCTCGCGAAAAAACGTCCGCAACATCTTTTTGCTGGAAGGGCTGCTGATCGGCGGCGTAGGCGCGGGGCTGGGCCTCGTGCTGGGCCTCGGCCTCTCGCTTCTGCAGAAGTACTATGAAATCGTCCCCCTCGCGGGAGGCGATTCTTTCCTCATCAATGCCTATCCTGTGTCGATTCGGGCCACAGATCTTATTTTGATCGTGCTCGTGTCGCTCGGCCTCTGCGTGCTGGCCTCGATTTACCCGGCCCGCCGCGCCGCTGCGATAGAACCTGCGCGGGCCGTACAGTTGGAGGGATGAGTACGGCCGCAGTTAACAATTATCAGTGAACAGTTGGCAGTTGACCGTTTCCATCTCGTAGCCGCAGGACTTTAGCCTGCGCAATTCAGCCTCCAGGATAGCCCGCTTCATGAGAGCTTCTTGGTGATTAAGAATTAAGGGTTGGAGTAGAGGTAATGGAGCAACGGACGGCACGTATTCGCCCCTACATTTCAGTTCTGATTCATCACCAGTCACGTAGTTATGATTTTAGAGCCCGGACCTATGATCCACCAGCGTTTCAGCATCATCGGCCTGCCGGAACGGCCCGTCCGCCCACGCGACGAGGGGATCACCATCATGCTCGACAAAGGGCTCTCCTGCCGCCAGGTGGAAGACTTCCTGGACATCTCGGGCGAGTACGTGGACATCGTAAAGCTCGGCTGGGGCACGGCCGTCATCACGCCGGCGCTGGAACGTAAGCTAGACATCTACCGGTCGGCGGGCGTGTCGGTATACTTTGGCGGGACCTTGTTCGAGGCATTCTACCTGCGCGGCCAGCTCGATACCTACCGGCGCATCCTCACGCACTTTGGCATCGAGCACCTGGAGGTCTCCGACGGCTCCATCGAAATGGACCACCCGACCAAGCTCGCGTGCATCCGGTCCCTGGCACAGGACTTTACCGTGCTGAGCGAGGTGGGCTCGAAGGACGCGGAGAAGATCATGCCGCCGTACAAATGGGTGCAGATGATCCAGGCTGAGCTGGAGGCCGGTAGCTGGAAAGTCATCCTCGAATCGCGCGAGAGCGGTACCGTGGGCCTGTTCCGGGGCAACGGGGAGGTCCGCTCGGGCCTCGTCGACGAGATCGTGGACCTGATCGATCGCCGCCGGCTCGTGTTCGAGGCACCGCAGAAGGCGCAACAGGTCTGGTTCATCAAGCACTCGGGCCCGAACGTCAACCTGGGCAATATCGGGCCGGACGAGGTGCTGCCGCTGGAAACCCTCCGTCTCGGCCTACGGGCGGACACGCTGTTCGACTTCTTTCCCCCTTCCGACGTCGAGCCGGTGCTCCACGACTCCCTTCCGGCTGCCGAGGCGGACGGCCGCGGTGACGGGGCGCCGTGATCCACTCCACTGCTTTTTTAAGAAACTTTAGCGGAAATACAGGCTAAAAGACTGCTCGATGTGCATGGGAGGTGCGCCGAGGGCACCCTCCGTTGCGTTCGTGGATGCCGCATCCGTATCTTACGCGACTCTGGCCGCCTGCGCGGCCTTTTCTATCTTACCGTCTATCTTATTGTTTTTGCGTTATCGCGCTGCACGGGCAGCCGAGGCGTAACGGAGATTTGTAGCGATGGCTCGCAAGGACCAACTCACGGGCAAGAAGGCGATGTTCGGGAATCACGTGTCCCACGCCCACAACAAGGCGAAGCGCCGCTTCGGCGTGAACCTCCAGAAGAAACGCTTCTACGTCCCGGAGGAAGACCGCTGGGTGACGCTGAAGGTATCCGCCCAGACGCTGAAGACGATCAACAAGAACGGCATCCACGCTGTGCTGACGGAGGCGCGCCGCCAGGGCATCAAAGTCTGACCCGCCGGCCCGTTCACGTTTAGCACGGCTCTAGACCAGTAGTCCGATTATGGCAAGGGGAAAAGACATTCGGGTGCAGGTGATTCTCGAGTGCACGGAAGCGCCGGGAACGTCGCGGTACTCGACGACGAAGAACCGCCGCAACACGACGCAGCGGCTCGAACTGAAGAAATACAATCGGGTGCTACGCAAGCACACGCTTCATAAAGAGGTGAAGTAATATGGCAAAGATATCTAAGAACCAGCGTACCGACCGCGGCAAGGCCCGTAAGGACAACAAGATGGCCAAGATCGTGGTCGCCGAGAAGAAGGAGAACGGCCAGTTCCGCTTCCGCGAGAAGATCGTGAACATGGACAACGTGCAGAACGAGTTGAAGGCGGCCCGTTCGCTCTAAGATCGACCGCCCCCGATGCTGCATCGGGGTCCTCGGGGCGTGGCGCAGCCCGGTAGCGCATCTGCTTTGGGAGCAGAGGGTCGTCGGTTCAAATCCGGCCGCCCCGACCATTGAAACCGTTCTTTTACATCCTGCGCCCGTAGCTCAATAGGATAGAGCGACGGACTTCTACGAAAGTGGGCCTCCACGGAGAAATCCGCGGAGTGTAAGTGGTCAAATTCGGGGAACCCTAAAAGGGGAAATATCCAGGAGTTCGTGATCTAATTCCCAATGGTGATTGGGGCATAACGCCAAGAGATTCTCAGGAGCGTTGACCTCAGCAACCAGCGCACTTTCCGGAAATTGGGACAGCGCCTTCATGTGGCAGATCTCGACGTGCAGATCATAGCCGCATATAGCGCATTTCAAGGGTTTGCCTGACTTGACGTAAGACTGCCTTGCCAGATCTCGAAGTCGGCTATGCTTTTGATATCTCCGTTTCCCTGTCAGTTCTTCGAGCGTTCTCTTGCTCCAGTCCACGTGATACGGATTACAGTCGAGGCAGAGCAACCGGCGGCCGTTTAGATGATCGATAGACGTGCCGCACTCACGGCAGAACCGAGGAGACTTGCGCCGCTTGGGAAAGAGAGCGTTCGTGTGTTTGGCCGCGCACGAGCGGCTGCAATACTTCGGATTCGTCGTTTCGGTCCCGCAGTATGCGCAGTTCACCATGCGCCGTTTCCTCCATGGCAATCCCGAGCCAAGCCCCAGATCGGGGAAGGTGTAGAGACTAGACGGCCACCACCTACGTCCTCGTTCTGGACAGGGTGAAGGTATAGTCCAGGGAGTTGGGAAACCAGCACAAACCTGAATCCGTAGGTTGCAGGTTCGAGTCCTGCCGGGCGTACACAGCCGTGCGTTGCGCCGCCCGGACGGGCCGCAGACGACAGCAATGGTGATGTGGCCGAGTGGCTAGGCAAAGGTCTGCAAAACCTTGTACGGCGGTTCGAATCCGCCCATCACCTCAGAAAAGCCCCATTTGCGCCATAAGCGCGGGTGGGGCTTTTTGCTTCAATTTCAAGTTGTGCTGCGGGCTCGGCTTGGAAACAATGAAGGCCGATTCCACATTTGGTACGTACGCGTGGGCATACTGCTCACCTATGTTCGACATTCCTTCTGAGAGGCGAGCCATGCCAGGTACAGTTCGCAAGAACGCGAAAAAAGAGCAGCACCAGGGTAAGAAGGTGCAAAAGGACCAGGCTGGCCGCGATCGGAACAGTGCGAAAGGAGCAGATTGCACCGTCACGCTCGGTGCAGACGACGCCAACCTCACAGCACACCTGCTGAAGAATCCACCCGCTCCCAACGACCGCCTCCTCCAAGCGGCCCAGCGATACCGAGACCTCGTCCGCTAAACGACCCGATGGACCTCAAGATTGTACCGATCACAAAGGCCCACAAGCGAGAGGAGTTCGACTGCGGCGAGGAATCGCTCAACACCTACCTGAAGAAATACGCAAAACAAAGCCACAAGGTTGGCAGCGTAAGGACGTAGGTACTGGTAAATGGAGATGACCCCAGTGTAATCGGGTACTACTCGATTTGCATCGGGGCCGTTGCATTTGAGGATGTACCCGGCGAGGTGAGGAAAGGTCTCGGGCGCTACCCTGTTCCCTGCGTATTGCTGACCCGTCTGGCGGTGGATCGGATGCATCAGGGCAAGAAATACAGCGATCTCCTCATCATTGATGCGTTCAGGAAGGCGGCCTCAGTACGGGATGAGGCATGTTGCATTGATGTTGGAGTCGAAATGCTCGAATTCAAC
>DASSAV010000553.1:0-5439 GCA_035699265.1 Rhodothermales bacterium | reverse complement strand
CGCTACGGGTCGCCTGGTCGAGCCCGGCGAGGCCGTCGGCGTCGTAGCCGCCCAGTCCATCGGCGAGCCTGGTACCCAGCTTACGCTCCGTACCTTCCACATCGGTGGCGCCGCGAGCCGCATCTCGGCAGAGAGCACCATTCAGACGAAGTTCGCCGGCAAGGTGCTGTTCGAAAACCTGCGCACGGTAACCTTCGAGGATCTCGAAGAAGAGCGTGAAGTAGTGCTGTCCCGTCAGGGCGAAGTCCGCGTCGTCGACCCCGCCGAACCCGGCCGCGTCCTCGTCTCGTACATCATTCCCTACGGCGCCGAGTTGATGGTGGCCGAGGGCTCGAAGGTCGAGAAGGGGCAGGTCGTCGCCGCGTGGGATCCGTACAACAGCGTCATCCTCTCGGAGGTCTCCGGTACCGTTGGGTTCCAGGACATCATCGAGGGCGTGACGTATCGCGAAGAGTCCGACGAGCAGACCGGGTACAAGGAGAAGGTGATCGTGGAGAGCCGCGAGCGCTCGCTCACACCGGCCCTCATCGTAACCACGGATACGAAGGTTGCGCCGGGCCAGACCCGCGAGTACACGCTTCCGGTGCGGGCGCGCATCCAGGTGGATGCGGGCGAAACCGTTCAGGCAGGCCGGATCGTCGCCAAGATCCCGCGCCAGTCGGCCAAGACGCGCGACATTACGGGCGGCCTCCCGCGCGTGACGGAGCTGTTCGAAGCCCGTACCCCGTCCGACCCCGCCGTCGTGAGTGAAATCGACGGGGTCGTCTCCTTCGGCGGCCGTAAGCGCGGCGCCCAGGAGGTCATCGTCACGAGCCGCGACGGCGCGGTCTCCAAGACCTACCTCGTGCCGCTCTCGAAGCACATGCTCGTCCATGAGAACGACTTCGTTCGTGCCGGCGAGCCGCTGTCCGACGGCATGGTGTCGCCGCAGGATATCCTGGCCATCCTCGGCCCGAAAGCCGTGCAGGAATACCTCGTCAATGAGGTGCAGGAGGTCTACCGCCTCCAGGGCGTGACCATCAACGACAAGCACATCGAGACCATCGTCCGCCAGATGATGCAGAAGGTGCGCGTCACCGACCCCGGCGATACGAACCTCCTGGAAGACGATTACGTCGACCGCTTCGTGCTGGAGGAGTTGAACGACAACCTGTACGACAAATTCTTCGTGACCGATGCCGGGGACTCCAATATCCGCCTCGGCTCGGTCGTCGACCGTCGTCGTCTCCGCGAGGTGAACTCCGAGATGAAGCGCCGCGACCTCCGTCAGGTCGAGGTACGTGATGCGCAGCCCGCCGTCGCCGAGCCCATCCTGCTCGGCATCACGCAGGCCGCGCTCTCGACCGACTCGTTCGTCTCAGCGGCGTCCTTCCAGGAGACTACGAAGGTGCTCACCGATGCGGCGATCACTGCGAAGGTGGACCCGCTCTACGGTCTCAAGGAGAACGTCATCGTCGGTCACCTCATTCCTGCCGGTACGGGTCAACGCCGCTTCCGCGACCTCGTGGTCGGCTCCCGCAAGGAGCTGCAGGAGCTGCAGGCGGCGCTCGGGACGACGGGCATGGAGCCCGTCTCGACCGGCGACGGCGCCGGCGGAGACGGCCGCTCGCGCACATCCGTCGAACTCCCGTAACCGATCACACCGACGCAATCCAGAAAGCCCCGGCCGCCCCAGAGCAGCCGGGGCTTCGCATTTCATACCTGGCCCGGAAACCAGGAACGAACAACCAACAACGGACAATCCGCAAACCACACGGCTTGTACTGGTAAAACATGCACTTGCGCGTGGCAGAAAGGAGCCGGACTGGTAGCATTTGCTTTTGCCCGTCTATATATTACATTCACATTCGCGCAGGCTGAGAGATCACGTGTTGGCAGTCGCCCTGCCAGGTGCATGTGGCCTCAGGTTCGCGGAATTGCATATCGTTGTGAGAAGGTGATGGGGCGTGGTTTTGAGGGAAATGACCGTCGGTACCGACGCGCCGCATCGAACGTGCTCAGGACAGAAGCGCTTTCCAGGTGTGAGGTTCTCAAGTGCCGGGGGTGGCCTGAACGGCCGTGGAGAGGACCTGACATAACATTCGTTCTTCCACTGTCATAAACAAGGAGTAGGTAGCTTCATGGCAACCACGGTTAGCCCTCACGCTGCGGGGGATATTCAAACAGATCGCCTTTTCCACGGCAGTTGCGTTTCATTGATCGCCACGTCCGTAGCCTTTGCCGTCGTGGGCGCGGTTATGCTCCAGCTAAAAGCAGCGTTCGTGCTGACGAACGAAGAGGTGGGCTGGATTGCCGGTGCGGCGTTATGGGGCTTTTCGGTCTCACAGCTAATCTTTTCCCCGCTCTGTGACAACCTCGGCTTTCGCTTCTTGCTCAGGCTGGCCTTCGTATGCCACTTGGTGGGTGTTGCCGTCATGGTGCTCGCCTCCGGGTTCTGGATGCTCTTCGCCGGGGCGTGGATCATCTCGGGTGCAAACGGCCTGGTCGAAGCAGCCTGCAACCCGCTCGTCGTTTCGCTTTACCCGAACAACAAGACGGTGAAGTTGAACAGGTTTCACGTCTGGTTTCCAGGCGGTATTGTGATCGGCAGCGTTGCCGCGTATCTGCTGGATCAGGTCGGTATCGGCGCCTGGCAAGTCAAGCTCGCCCTCATTCTCATCCCCACACTGGCCTATGGCTTTCTGATGCTGCGAGAGAAATTCCCGGACACCGAGGGCGTACGGGCCGGCATCAGCATGGGTGAGATGTTCAAAGCCACCTTCACCACCCCGTTCTTCTGGCTGCTGTTCGCCTGCATGGCGATTACCGCCTCGACGGAACTCGGACCCAATCGATGGATTCCCCCGGTGCTTCAATCCGGCGGTATCCCGGGCATCCTCGTGCTGGCCTACATCAGCGGATTGATGGCGATCCTCCGCTACAATGCCGGGGTCATCGTGCACCGCTTCTCGCCCACCGGCGTGCTGCTGATGTCCGCCATCCTGGGGGCCATCGGCCTCTACTGGTTCAGCTTCGCCGAGACGACCCTGGTGGCCTTTCTCTCGGCGACCGTCTTTGCCGTCGGCGTCTGCTTCTTCTGGCCGACCATGCTGGGCGTTACGTCGGAGCGCGTACCGCGCAGCGGCGCGTTCGGCCTCGGCCTCATGGGTGCCTTCGGCATGTTAATCGTGGGTGTCGTAACGACGCCGTGGATGGGGCACATCAACGACATGAAATTGAATGACGTGATCCCGGTGGAGCAGACGGTAACGCTCCTGCAGAACACGGCGGACACCTTCCCGGTCCTCGCGAATCAGGCGCAGCCCGAGTTCCGCTCGGAGATAACGGGTGCGGGAAGTCAGGCGCAGGCCGTCGTGTCGCACTACGTAGAATTCAACGCGCTGCCCTCGCCGGGTACGGCCAATGCCCTCCGCGCGATCACGGGCGCCCAGACGGCGGTGGCCAGCACCAATGATGCGAAAGCCGAACAGATCGTGACGGCGGCGCAGGGCATTCTCGGGCCGGCCGATAACTACGGCGGCCGGATGTCTTTCAGGGCCATCGTTCCCTTCACCTGTGTGCTCATTCTGGTATTCGGCATCCTGTACTTCCGCGACCGGAGCCGTGGCGGGTACAAGGTGGAACATCTCACGCAGGCGGATCTGCAAGACGCGCAGCAGAAAGCGGCTGTGTCGGCCTGATGAGCGAAATGCCGCTGGGTTGAATACCTGGCGATAGCATCTCGTACGGAGCGGCATATCTGAGCGGGCCTCTCGCCTGCCGGTATGCCGCTCCGGCATTCAGCGGACCAGGGGAACACGCCCCCATCGGAGGTACGTTACACCGGATCCCGAGCCCCCCACCTGATTGTCGGCTATGAAGAAGAATGATGCGATCGGCCTTGGTGTGAGCCTCTGCGTGCACGTGGTGGCGGTGGTACTGCTGGCCCTGTTCGTAACAGCGGCTCAGAAGCCGAAAGAGCCTGAGCAGATAGGCTTCATCGCCATTGAGTACGGTCCGATCATAGAGGGCCGCCCGGTACAGCGGGGCGAGCCGGCACGCAAGCCGGTGGAGAAGCCGAAGGTTGAGCCTCGCGAGTCGGCCCCGCGCCGAGCCGAGCCGGCCGAAACGTCGAAGCCTGTCGAGCTTCCCAAACAGCCGGTCGTCGATCCGGAGAAGATCGAAGCTCCGACGACGGAAAAGGTGGCGCCGAGCGAACAGATCGCCCCCGCGAAGTCCGACGAAGCCGAAGAGGAGTCTGAGTCCAGGTCCGACGACGTCACGGCCGGCGTGGCGGACGGCACCTCTGGTGCGGAAACCGGTACACAGGGCGAAGGCTCCGACGAGAAGAAGTCGTCCCCATTCAACATCGAGGGGCTGAACCGCCGTGCGCTGTCGGCGCCTGTCCCGCGCTACGTCGAGAAGGTAAACGCGACCATCAAGATGCGGATCACCGTCGATCCGAGCGGACGGGTCATTCAGGCTTTCCCACTCGTGAAAGGCAACAGTCCGGCACTGGAACAGGCGTCCATCCGCGCACTCCTCCAGTGGCGCTTCAATCCTTTGCCTGCTAATGCCCCCCAGGAAAACCAGACGGGCGCTGTCACCTTCTACTTCCGGCTGGACTAGAACCGATCGTACCAGATCCGCCTGGTTTCTTGCAGAATGGTGGAGCCAAAAAGCTCCCCTCCTCGCCTCTCTCCCTCGTAGGCTCGTACACTCATAGGTTCCTCGACTCCCTCTCCCCCTTTCCCGCACGGTGGTTTTCCCCTTCCTCCACAAAGCAGGCCGTTTATCCGGATCTGGTATCCCCTCTGCTAACTGAAGGCCCAGGCCTTGGGGAACAGGCTGTTCAATACGCCGCCGCTTTCGGCAGGCCGGTAGAATCCGAGGCCCAGGATAAAGTCGGCGTGCCGGGCGATCACGTAACCGAGGCCGGTACAATGCCGGGCAGCTTCGGCTGAGACCTCGACGGGTTTCCGGTTCAGAAAAGCCTCTGCCCCCTCCCGGTCGACGGCGATCACGTTCCGTGTGGCGGCGTGCCCGAACGCCAGGGCCGCAGCTGTGGTAAGCTTCGGATGCCGTGTGCCTGTTCGCAGGAAGACCATGCCGGTACTGCCCGGTTCCGGATCGCCGGGCGGGCGGTGATCGTCCGGGACGATACACAGGTACTTGGGATTTGGCATCAGGAGGGTGTAGCCGTCGAAAGTCGCGGGCGGAATGCCGAAGCGCTCTTCCAAGAGACGTAGCCAGGACACCCGCTCGGAATCCGCAAGGACATCTGGGGGCGGATGCGGCGCCCGTATGCTGTCGGTCATGGCAGTCCTGTTGCTCATCGGGTTTTCTCAAGCACCGCCACGAAAAAGCCGCCCGAGTCGTTCTGATGCGGCCAGATGCGTACGCAGTGGCGCAGGGTGGCGTCGAACACCTCTCCATTCCATCGTTCGAGCCCGGCGGAAG
>DASSAV010000552.1:0-4385 GCA_035699265.1 Rhodothermales bacterium | reverse complement strand
GAGCTCGGCGTGGAGAAGCTCAACGCGGCCGCCCGGCGTTTTTACGAGCGGCACGGGTACGAGGTGGTCGGCGAACTCCACGAGACGTACGACTACACGACGCCGAGCGGAAGGCACGTACATACGGGACTGGATGAGTGGACGATGCGGAAACGGGTGGGGTGAGGGTTGGGGCGTGTAGGAGACTATGAGTCTGCGAGGATAGGACGGTACGAGAGGGTGTGCGTATAGCTGTCGTAGTCTCGTAGTCTCCTCGTCTCGTAGATTCTTCTTCCTGTAGGCTCCCTGCCGCGATGGGTGGAAGTTTTGAACAGATAGGAGGAAAAGTGCAAGACAAGAGGCCGGCGGGGGTGGGGAGGCTGGGGGTACGGTGGACGATCGGGGACGTGAACGCGAACGGGTTCGAGTCCCTGCGGCTTTCGCTGTGGGGGGCGCGCAGGGTGTTCGGGCCACGGGCCACGTACCTGGTGTGCGTGAACACCATCCCGGTAGAGGCCGCCCGCGAGCGGGCCGGGCAGGTGCCGCCCGGCGTGACCTGGCGGGCGAACGACGCGGAGATGCCTGCCTTCATGCGGCCGCACCTGAACGGCGAGATGTCCGAAGGCACGGCCTGGAAGTTCTCGCCGTTGCGCGTCTTCCCCGACCGCTACGAACTCGCCCTCGACAACGACTGTATCCTCTGGGCGATGCCACAGGGTGTGCGGAGGTGGCTGGAGGCCGAGCACCCGGAGCAGTGCCTGATCGCGGCGGATGTGTGGCGGTGCCTGGGGCAGTTTGAAGACCTCTGTGGTCCGGAGCCGCGCAACTCGGGCATCCGGGGGCTGCCGCCGGGCTTCGACTATGGGGCGGCGCTGCAAGACGTGCTGAAGGAGAAGCCGGTCGTCATGGTGTCCGAACTGGACGAGCAGGGATTGCAGGTAGCCGCCCTCTACCGGCGCGGCGAACCGTACGTCGTGACGGCGGAGGAAGTGACGATCTGCTCACCCTTTCCGCCGCACCTCCCACACCTCGGGACGTGCGGGGCGCATTTCGTCGGGCTCAACGCGAAGCAGTTGCCGTGGGAACTGGAAGGGCGTCCCGCCACGGAGTACCTCGACGCGCACTGGCGCAGGCACCGGGACGCGATCTATGGGAAGTTGGGACTGAACGTCGGGCGAGAAGAGCCGGCCTGATCCCAGGTCCTGAAGCACAGCGCGGGCATTTCGGCACGTCCCCCCCACCTCCACCCGAACCTCTCGTCCCCTCCTCCTCTCGTCCCCTCCTCCTCTCGTCCTCCCCTCTCCCTTCCCCAAACCCCTCAGCCGCTTTTCCCAAAACGCAAGGTTATAAAAAGAACCTTGTCCGCCCGAGCCCTCCTGTAGTATGTTGAACACGTGTGTGTGATATGTGCAGAGGAAGGCCCTCGGGAAGGGCGCGGCGGTTCGGGGGCGGGTACGCCATCCGATCCCGCCGCGCCCCGACGGGGGCCGAGAGGAGGAGGAACATGGAGACGACAGGAACCGAGCAGGAGGGGGACGGCTGCCCCTTTAAACAATGGGCAAGACGATCAGACACAGCGGAACGAGGGCCCGGACCGAACGATTTAGGGTCGGATCCGGAGAACCCGTACGACTGGGAAAAAATAGCGCGCCGCGAATCCCAGTGGTGGCCGGAAGGCCGCTGGCGCGTGTGGCTCATCCTCGCCGGGCGCGGCTTCGGTAAGCTATTTTATCCCATGACCGAGATTCTGACAATGAACCGGGGCTGGATCACGTTCGCCGAGATTACCGTCGGCGATGTTGTATTCGACGAGCAGGGGCGCCCCTGTAATGTCACCGGCGTGTACGAGCCTCCGCTTGAGCAGATTGGCAAAACCTATCGGCTCACTTTCTCCGACGGGGTGACACTCGATACGTGCGCGGACCACCAGTGGGTGACGTGGACACACGCCGACCGAAAGGCCTTCAACCGCTCTTCCTACGAGCCGCGGCCGGTGCCGAAGGACTGGCCGAATTGGCGATTGAGCCGGATGACGGGTGGCCCGCTCTTGCCGCGCGATGAGGTAGAGACCGCACTCAGCATATATGCCGAAACGGGCTCGATCCGGGAGGCGGCGCGGCGCATAGGGCGAAGCCGGCAGGCGCTCACGAAACACCTTCAAGCGGGGCGCTATGTGCCGATGGAGCCGAAGATCTACCCCGATGCTCCAGGCCCACGCATTCGGACCACGGCAGAAATTATCGCAACGTTCCGGCATGGCAAGCGGCGCGACTTGAATCACTCGATCCCGCTGGCCGGACCCCTCCAGTATCCCGAGACTGCCCTGCCCGTGGACCCCTACCTGTTCGGCTATTGGCTGGGCGACGGGCACAGCGCGACGGCGACGTTTACGTGCGCCACCGAGGATCAACCCCACCTTGAGGCTGCCATCCGAGCTGCGGGCTACCGGCTCGGGCAAATGGCTGATCCGATCTCGTTGAGTGCTATCGGCGCGGGGCCCAGGCGAGGCCCCGGCACCGGCCGTTTTCGGCCCGACCCGACGAGCCTGACCTCGCAACTCAAAGCACTGGGTGCGCTCGGAAGCAAAACCATTCCCGTGATCTATCTCTACGCGTCGGCGGAGCAGCGTCTGGCACTCTTGCAGGGATTGATGGACTCGGACGGATATGCGAGCGCTAGCCATGTCGAGTTTTGCACCACGAGGAAAGACCACGCCGAGGCTGTCGTCTGGCTCGCCCGTTCGCTGGGCCAGAAGCCCCGGCTCTATGCCGGGCGGGCTACGTACGAGGGAAAGGACTACGGCGAAAAGTACCGGGTGAGTTGGAAGCCAACCATCGACGTGTTCAGGCTCCCGCGCAAGCGCGAGGCTATCGTGATGGGTGGCGCCCAGGACGTGCGCAATTACCACCGGATGATAACGGCGTACGAGGAGATCACCCCGATGGCAGGAATGCGCTGCATCGAGGTCGATAGTCCGAACCACATGTATCTCGTCGGGTGCGCGCTCATCCCTACGCATAATACCCGCACGGGCAGCGAGACCGTTGGCATGGTCGCCCGAAAAGGCGTGGTGCCCCGCATCGCGCTGGTCGGCGAGACGGAAGCCGACGCCCGCGAAGTCATGGTCGAGGGGCCGGACGGTATCCTCAAGCGCAGCCGCCCCGGCTTCGAGCCGGTCTACGAACCCAGCAAGCGTCGCCTCACCTGGCCGAACGGCGTCGTGGCGACCACCTTTTCAGGGGCGGACCCCGACCAGCTCCGCGGGCCGCAGCACGGCTTCGCCTGGGTGGACGAGCTCGCCAAGTTCGCTTACCCGGTCGAAACCTGGGACAACCTCATGCTCGGCCTCCGCATGGGCGTCGAACCCTGTTGTCTCGTCACCACCACGCCGCGCCCCATCCCCATCCTGCGCACGCTCTTGCGCCGGGAGGGGGCGGACGTGGCCGTGACCCGAGGCACGACCTACGACAACGCTGCCAACCTCCCCAGGATTTTCCTGGAAGAGATCGTGCAACGCTACGAGGGGACGACCGTCGGGCGCCAGGAACTCTACGCCGAGATGATCGACGAGGCGCCGGGTGCCCTCTGGACGCGCAAGCTCATCGAAGCCGGGCGCCGCGAGAAGGCACCCGCGCTCGCCCGCATCGTCGTGGCCGTCGATCCCTCCGTGGCCAGGACGGGCGGCCGCGACGCCTGCGGCATCGTCGTCGCCGGCATCGACGACCGGAATCCCGCCCATGGCTGGATCCTGGAAGACGCCACCCTGCACGCGCCCCCCTTCAAGTGGGCGCAGGAGGCCGCCCGCCTCTACGAGAAGTACCGCGCCAACACCGTCATCGCCGAGGACAACCAGGGCGGGGGCTTGGTCCGCCAGGTCCTCGAAGCCTCCGCCTATTGGCTGAACGTGAAATTGGTCCACGCCTCCCGCGGCAAGGCGGCCCGCGCCGAGCCGATCTCGGCCCTGTACGAGCGCGGCATCGTCCACCACGTCGGCGGCTTCGCAGCCCTCGAAGACGAAATGACCACATGGCTCCCCGGACGCCCCAGCCCCAACCGCATGGACGCCCTCGTCTACGCCCTCACCGAACTCATGCTCAATACCCCTTCCATCATCCACGCCGAAGTCTTCTGACGACGGAGTCGAGGAGCGTACGAGTCTACGAGGGTAGGAGTCGGCGCCCCGCCAATCGTGCCATCCACGAGCCGATCACTAACAACTGACCACTGACCACGAACAACTGACAACCAACAAACCTGTGCCATCTGTGCCATCCAAACCGCCCGAAACGCCCCCAAAATGCCGAATTCCCACATGGCACACGAAACAAGGTAAATGTGTGCCATCCCCACCCCACACCTTCACCACCCCGAACCCCCGAACACAACTACTAACTACTAACTACTAA
>DASSAV010000551.1:0-12193 GCA_035699265.1 Rhodothermales bacterium | reverse complement strand
CCCGCGCGATAGTCTGAAGGGGTCATGCCCAGCACCTCGTCTGAGATTTCGTAAAACCGGCTGCCGGAGTTGTACCCGGCGTCGTAGATGGCTTCCGTCACGGTGTCACTTTTTTCAAGCATTGTCCGTACGCGATTCTCGCGATGGGCCGCCGCATACGCTTTCGGTGTCAGTCCCGTGTTCGCCTTGAAGACGCGGTGGAAATGGTATGAACTCAACCCCGCGTGCTTCGCCAGTTCTTCGAGACGCGGCGCTTCCTCCGATTCCTCGATGAGGCGGCAGGCGGCCGCGACCTTCCCGGCGTGTTGTTCGGCGCGTGAGGCCTGGTCCGGCTTGCAGCGCTTGCACGGGCGAAACCCGGCACGCTCGGCGTCCTCGCGGGTCGCATGGAAGCGGACGTGCTCCCGGCGCGGCCGGCGCGCGGCGCAGGAGGGGCGGCAGTACACGCCGGTCGTATCGACTGAGTAGTAAAAGGTCCCGTCCGCCCCGGGATCGCGGGCGAGGACGGATGCCCAGCGGCTGTCGTTTTCCGTTGTGGCCGCCCGTTGAGCCCTATTTGCTGTTCTGTTCATCTGCACGCCCTCTGATGATTCGTGTTATGGTAGAAAAAGTACCGACGAATCTTGCCCCGGTCACTCCGATTCTTGCTTTCAAATTCGGATGACTCCGGACGGCATGAATGTAACACCCTCCGTGGTCTGGCATAAGAGTCCTAACAGAACTGGCGATTTGAAAGCCAAAAGTACGCAGGCTAAAGACCTGCGGCTACAGGACAGAGGTTTTGATAGGGATTCTAAGCCGAATCTCGGCCCGCCTTATACGACCTGCCCGCGCCTCCGGTCCTTACGAAAGCAAGCGGCATCTCGGGCGCCTGTGTCGACCTGGATTATGAATCGGCGTTGGAATCTGCACCGGCCTGCCGCTCGGCCGGTCTGCTCGTTTGGTGATAGCGGCTGCCCGCGCTATCATCGGATGTGCTTCTGCAACCGACTGAGTGTGTACCATTATGATCTCACATATCGACGAGAGCCTGGAGCCAGTATACCAGGACGTAGTTCGGCGCAATCCGGGAGAGACCGAGTTCCACCAGGCCGTTTTGGAGGTTCTCGGCTCCCTGGGGCCTGTGTTGGTCAAGTACCCTGAGTTTCGCGAGCATAAGATCATCCGCCGTATCTGCGAACCGGAGCGCCAGATCATCTTTCGCGTGCCCTGGCAGGACGACAAGGGAGAGGTGCACATCAATCGCGGCCTGCGCGTCGAGTTCAACAGCGCCATCGGTCCGTACAAAGGAGGGCTGCGCTTCCACAGCTCCGTCTACCTCGGGATCATCAAATTTCTCGGCTTCGAGCAGGTCTTCAAGAACGCACTGACCGGCCTGCCGATCGGCGGCGGCAAGGGCGGGGCAGACTTCGACCCCAAGGGTCGGTCCGACGATGAGATCATGCGCTTCTGCCAGAGCTTCATGACGGAGCTCTACCGGCACCTGGGCGAGTACACCGACGTCCCGGCAGGCGACATCGGCGTCGGTACCCGCGAGATCGGGTTTCTCTTCGGCCAGTACAAGCGCATCACGAACCGCTATGAATCGGGGGTGCTGACGGGGAAGGGACTGGACTGGGGCGGCTCGCTGGTGCGGAAGGAGGCAACGGGGTACGGGCTCGTGTACTTCGTGCAGGAGATGCTGAAGGTGCGCGGCGAAATTTTCGAGGGGAAGACCTGCGTCGTTTCGGGGGCAGGCAACGTGGCTATCTACACCATCGAAAAAATTCAGGATCTGGGCGGCAGGGTCGTCGCGTGTTCTGATTCGAGCGGCTTTGTGCACGATGAACAGGGCATCGACCTGGAACTGCTCAAGAAAGTGAAGGAGGTGGATCGGGCTCGGATTTCGGAGTACGCCCACGCCCGCCCGCACGCCCGCTACGTTGCGGGAGGCAACATCTGGGAGGTCCCATGCGACGTGGCCCTACCCTGTGCCACGCAGAACGAGTTGAACGGCAAAGATGCGCAGGTACTGGTCAAGGGTGGCTGTATCGCCGTGGGGGAGGGTGCAAACATGCCGACGACGCCGGAGGGCATCCGGGTCTTTCAGAGTGCAGGGGTGGCGTTTGGCCCCGGCAAGGCCGCGAACGCAGGGGGCGTCGCCACGTCTGCGCTCGAAATGCAGCAGAACGCGAGCCGCGACACGTGGACCTTCGAGTATACGGAAGAGCGGCTGGCGGAAATCATGCAGAGCATCCACCAGGTCTGCTTCGAGACGGCGGAGGAGTTCGGCACGCCGGGCAACTACGTGAACGGCGCCAACATCGCCGGTCTGTTGAAGGTCGCCCGGGCCATGCTCGCGCTGGGCCTCATCTGAGCCGCGAGCCCGAGCCGTGACGCGCACCCCCGATGCGTTCCCCTGCACGGAACCGGGGTTTGGAGCGTCATATCGTCTCGGTTCACACCATTTCTGCTTCTTTACAGCGCGGGCGGAGTCGTGGGCATTGACGTGCGGCGGAGAGGATCCTATTTTAAGACTAATTGTTCCGAATAGTCGTTGTGTAGAAATACTGTTGAGACATGCTGCTTTCCAACGCCTGTGAATACGGCCTTCGGGCGGCGCTTTACCTGGCTTCTTTGAAGCAGGAGGGTTACGTCCCGATCCGTAAGATCAGCGGTGAACTCGACATCTCCTTTCCGTTCCTGACCAAGATCTTCCAGATGCTCACCCAGGCGGGCCTGCTCACGTCTTATCGCGGGCCCAATGGCGGGGTTGCCCTGAGCAGATCTGCCGACCGGATCAGGCTCAGAGAGATTATCCTCGCCATCGACGGGCCTGCCCTCTTCGAAGAATGTGTGCTCGGCCTGCCGGGTTGCGGCGAGCAGAAGCCCTGCCCCCTCCACGCCCGGTGGGCCGTGGAGCGTGACCGCATCGAACAGATGTTCGCCGCCAGCACGCTCGCCGAAATGGCAGACAAGATCGGGTCACCCGACGTTCGGCTGAAGTCGCTCTGCTGACGGTGCCACGCCCTCCGGAAGGTCGGGCGTGCTTTGGGCTTGCAATACGCCCCCCTTTTGCACCTGTACAAGGGAAAATCGGGGCTCCTCCTGGCCGCGGCCCCTTATTTAATCCTAGTTAGTCCTAATTACTCGTTTCTTCATGGCATCGCCGCATCTTCTCGTTGAAAGGGAGAGTAGACCGGTATAGATTACGGACTATAAAGTCTTAAATAAGACGGCAGACTCTCTTACCTCTGGAGGCGCTATGAAAACCGATCTGCAAACACACACCCGGTTCTGGATCGTTCCGTTGCTGGCCGTGATGCTCGTAGCAGCTTGCACGAGCGGGGCGGGAAGAGAACTGGACACGCCGCCCGTACCTACAAAATCCGCCGCAATGGACCTTCCGGTGGACGACGTGCCGTTCGTGGCAAGGCGGTACGGCAAGGTGGAGGAGGTCCGGCCCGATGAGCAAAAGGGTAGCAACGTCAAGCTGCCGCCGATCCAGGGCGTCGAGGAGGCCGTGTTGACGTATGCACCCGAGGTTCCCCCGGCGATCCAGCGCCGTCACGCCTCGCGCGTCGTCGTGAAAATGGACATCGAGGAGGTCGTAAAAGAGCTGGCTGAAGGCGTCACGTACACGTTCTGGACGTTCGGCGGCGAGACGCCCGGCCCGATGATCCGGGTCCGCGAAGGCGACCTGGTCGAATTCCACCTGATGAACGGCCCGCACAACAAGATGCCGCACAACATCGACCTGCACGCCGTGACGGGTACGGGCGGCGGCGCCGAGGCGAGCTTCGTCGTGCCGGGTAAAGCCTCTACGTTCGAGTTTCGCGCCATCAAGCCCGGGCTCTACGTGTATCACTGTGCGATGGCCCCCGTCGGCCTGCACATCGCGAACGGCATGTACGGACTCATCCTGGTGCAGCCGGAACAGGGCTTACCCCAGGTCGACCGCGAATATTACGTTATGCAAAGCGAGTTCTATACGAAGGGCGGCTTCAATGAAAAGGGCCTTCAACAGTTCGACATGGACAAGGCGCTCCATGAGGAGCCGGCGTACGTGGTCTTCAACGGGGGCGTGGGCGCGCTCTCCGGCGCCCATGCGCTGCAAGCGGGCACAGGCGAGAAGGTACGCCTCTATGTGGGAAACGCAGGCCCGAACCTGACCTCCTCGTTCCACCTGATCGGCGAGATGTTCGATGCGGTCTACACCGAGGGCGGCACGATGGTGAACCAGCACAACGTTCAGACGACCATGATCCCGGCCGGCGGATCGGCCATTGTCGACTTCACCGTGGACGTGCCGGGCACGTACACCCTGGTAGACCACTCGATCTTCCGCGCCTTCAATAAGGGTGCTATCGGGACCCTGAAGGTATCCGGCCCGGAAAACCGCGCTCTCTACAGCGGACAGGTCAAGTTGGAGGACTATAATCCGGAGCCAGGCCTGATAACGCAAAGCGCAGACTAGCCGATCCGGTACGCCCCTGCCGGCTGGCGAAAACGAGCGTATCAGCCTGATATGGCGCCTCGCGCGCTACTGCCATGACGACGGGCAAGCTGCACACTACCTCCCCCCTATCGCGGATCCTGATGGCGTCCGCCGTGTGCCTCGCCCTCACCGCGGCGGCTCTCGTGGCGCCGCACCGGCATCCGGCCGCCGACGAGGCACCGGAGGGCATGGCATATGTCGGCGGGGGTTGGTACACGCCGCTCTACCCCGGCCCGGCAGACGAAGGCGGCTCTTCCGTAGAGCCATTTTTCCTGGACGTCTATCCCGTGACGAACGCCGAATACCTGGCGTTCGTCCGGGCAAATCCGGAGTGGCAGCGTTCCAGGGTGCCGTCGCTCTTTGCGGACGGCGGGTATCTCAGAACCTGGCCGGGCGACCTGGACTTCGGCCCCGATACACTGGCGGACCGCCCTGTAGTGAATGTGTCCTGGTTCGCCGCCTCGGCCTTCGCGGAGTGGAAAGGAAAGCGGCTCCCCACCACCGCCGAGTGGGAAGTCGCAGCGGCTGCCAGCCCCTCGAGGCCGGATGGGCGTAACGACCCGGCCTACCGGCAGTACCTCCTCGACTGGTACAGCCGCACGGCGCCGGACGTAGCTCCGCCCGTCGGCTCGACTTTCAGGAATTACTGGGGCGTCTACGACCTGCATGGACTCGTTTGGGAATGGGTGTTCGACTTCAATACGGAGTTCGTGTCGAGCGATTCGCGCAACCGGGCCGATCTGGATGCGACGCTGTTTTGCGGCGGCAGTGCAGTGCGCGCTTCGAGCGTGGATGACTACGCGGCCTTCCTGCGCTCCGCCTACCGGAACGGTTTCGAAGCCTCCTACACCGCTCCCAATCTCGGCTTCCGCCTCGCCCAGGACGTGCCATCCCGTACCTCTTCAAGCACGGAGACAGATGATGAGCTTCTTTCGATTCAATAAGCCGATACGCCCGTTGTTCGGCCTGCTCGCAGCAATCCTGCTCCTGACCGCATGCGGGGGTGTGGCCGACAAGGCTGCGACACCCCTCGGGGATCAATCGGAAGCCGTACGGACCGCCTTGCTCCAGTCCGACGATGATGCCTCGGATGTAATAGGCAACGAGGAGGCGACATGCTCGGATCGGTCGCTCTACCTGCTGGATTCTTGGTGGTTCGATCAGAGTGGGCGCCGGGTGAAGCTGGCGTCATTGCAGGGGGAGCCGGTTGTGCTCGCGATGGTGTTCACCCACTGCGGCTCCGCCTGCCCGATGATCGTGCACGACATGAAGGAGATCGCCGAGCGCCTGCCCGAACGGGCAAGGCTGAACGTCCGTTTCGTGCTCGTTTCGCTTGACCCAGAAAGGGATACGCCGGAGGCGCTCAGCCGCTTCGCGCAGGCGCATCGCCTCGATCCAGCGCACTGGCTGCTGCTCAGCGGTAAAGGCACCGACGTGCGAACCCTCGCGGCGGCACTGGGCGTCCGGTATAGGGAGGAGGCCGACGGTCAGATCATGCACGCGAACGTCATCTCTTTCCTGAACGAAAAGGGAGAGGTCGTGTATCGGCAAGAGGGCCTCGGCTCAGATCCCACCGTTATGGCGGGCAAGCTGCGCAGCCTCCTAGAAGGCCGTTCCTGACAGCAGTCTCTCCAAGACGAACATATCACGTGAAATCCACGGCAACAGCCCGCTACCGAAGGATCTTAGTCGACCTTACGAGGTCAATCGGAACGAACGTTTCTATTTATCCGCCGGGCGTCAGGACGCCTGCGCCGCCACCCGGCACAATCCACGCTACTATGCTTTCACGAGTGCTACATTTTGTACCCGCCCTCCTTTTCACAGTCGGTCTGGCTGCATGTGGGGGCGGGCAGGCCAGCGGCCCTGCCCAAGTCGACATCAATCCCGTAGGCGAGGAGATGCGCTACGAGCAGACCGAGTTTACAGTGCAGCCGGGGCAGGAAGTACACCTCGTCTTCACCAACACAGCCACGAGCCCGGCCATGCACCACAACGTCGTGATCCTGACGGACTCGAGCGCAGCCGACCGCATCGCTACTGCCGGGATCCAGGCAGGCGAGGCCAACGACTACGTACCCAATGACGAGGCCATTCTGGCCCACACAGCACTGGCTGCTCCGGGTGAAACGGTCGAGGTGACCTTCACGGCACCGACCGAGCCGGGCGACTATAAGTACATCTGCACGTTCCCCGGCCACCACATAACGATGAATGGAACCATGCACGTGGCCTCCTGAGGCCCGGCACCCCCTGCTTTCCTCTGGAGAGCGGCCCTCGTGTGGCCGCTCTCCTTTGCTGTCCGGTGCGTGTGGATAAGAACCGCACCGGAACAGAGCCGGTGTTCTTCACAGAAGGTTGCAAACACAGGGCGCCGGTCCCGCGTTACTCCGGTTATCCTGATCCGCGATCCCTCTTCACCGGACCTGCCGACCTCGCCGAGTGTGCGGTAATCCGCCAGGACAATGAGCACGTTCAACGGTAAAGTTGCCCTCGTCACCGGAGCCGCCTCGGGCATCGGGCGGTCGACCGCTGAGCTTTACGCCCGGGAGGGCGCGAAGGTGATCATCTCGGATGTGTCGAAGGATGGTGGAGAGGAAACCGTGCGGCTCATCCGAGATGCAGGCGGTGACGCCGCATTCGTTCAGACCGACGTGTCGGACGCCGCGGCGTGTGAGGCGCTGGTACAGCGTACGCTCGACGCCTACGGCCGGCTCGATTTCGCCTGCAACAACGCCGGGATCGGGGGTGAAGCGAACCCGACGGGAGCCTATAGCATTGAGGACTGGCAGAAAGTCATCGGCGTCAACCTGTCCGGCATCTTCTACTGCATGCGCTACCAGATCCCTGCGATGCTCCAGGAAGGGGGCGCCATTGTGAACATGGCGTCGATACTCGGCCAGGTGGGGTTTGCGACCGCACCGGCCTACGTCGCCGCCAAGCACGGCCTGCTCGGCCTGACGAAGACCGCCGCCATCGAATACGCACAGCAGGGCATCCGTATCAACACCGTCGGTCCAGCCTTCATCCGGACGCCGCTGATCGCCGACTTGGAGAACAATCCTGAAGCCTACCAGATGCTGCTGTCGATGCACCCGATCGGCAGGCTGGGAGAGCCGGCGGAAGTGGCCGAACTGGTGATCTGGCTGAGTTCCGATAGGGCCTCGTTCGTGACGGGTGCCTACTACCCCGTCGACGGTGGCTATCTGGCCCGCTAGACGCTATCCGGTTTCCCCTGAAATGCACGACGTAGCGCCACGGCGAGAGGAAGTAGCCAATGCAGTGACCCACGGGCTCGGCATACTCGCCAGCGTCCTGGGCGGCGGCGTACTGCTCACCCTGGCGGCAACGTCCGGCAACCATTGGAAGATCGTCGGCGCCGCCGTGTTCTGCGCGTCGCTGCTGCTGCTCTACACGGCGTCGACGCTCTACCACGCCGCGCGGCGCCCGCATGTCAAAGCCCGCCTCCAGGTGCTCGACCACTGCGCGATCTACATCCTCATCGCGGGCAGCTACACGCCCTTCACCCTCGTCGCCCTGCGGGGCGCGTGGGGCTGGTCGCTCTTCGGCGTCGTCTGGGGCCTGGCCGTCGCCGGGGTGATTTTCAAACTCTTCTGTACCGGACGCTTTGAGCGCCTCTCGACGCTGATCTACGTTGCAATGGGCTGGCTGGTGCTGGTGGCTGTGGGTCCGATGCTGCGTGCATTGCCCCTGTCGACACTCGGATGGCTGCTCGCCGGTGGGTTGAGTTATACGGCCGGTACTCTGTTTTACCACAACCGCCGTTTGCCCTACGCGCACGCCATCTGGCACCTTTTCGTGCTCGCAGGCAGCACTTGCCACTTCATCGCCGTCGCGTCACAGGTCTTCCCCGGGGACTGAGCCGCTCCGAGGAGCCTGCGAAACCGGGAGCTTCCCCTCCCCCTCCCCTCAGGTTTTTCTACTCCCCCGCTCCCTGCCGCAACAGCGCCTCCTCCGGCAGGACCGGGGCGACTGCCTTCAGAACCTCCGATGCGAAAGCCTTCACCAGATGCCGCCGCACGAGCACTCTGGCGAAGATCAACCGGACGGTTCGGCTGGGCGCCACGCCTGCAAACGCGCGCACCTGGTCCGGCGCAGACGAACCCTGTCCCTGCACGGCGAGCCACGGCAACAGCGTCATGCCGTAGCCCCGGTCCACCAGGCGCTGAAGGGTTTCCAGGTTGTCGCTTTCGAACTGAACCGCCTTCTCACCTGCTCCGGCGGAGCCGTTGCCGGCGAGGATCTCGAGCACCTGGTCCCGAAAAGAATGTCCTTCCCGCATCAGCCAGACCTGATCCAGATGAAGATCCTCCGCGCGGATGTTCGGACGTGCGTACAGCTCGTGGTTCCGTGACACGTATGCGACGAAGGGCTCCGTGAAGAGGAGGTCTTCAATGATCCCGGTGTCGGGTACCTCGCTGGCCACGAGCCCTCCGTCCAGCAGGTCGCGCTTGACGTGGTCCACGATCTCGTCGGCCAGCAGCTCCTCGAAGACGAGCGAGACGCCGGGATAGCGGCGCGAGAAGGGCTCGATGACGAGCGGCAACAGGTAGGGTGCCAGCGTGGAGAGAATCCCGATGCGAAGCTCCCCCTTCATCTCTCCCGTCACTTCCTGGGCCGTCGCCAACAGCCGCTCCGCCTCTGCCAGCACCACCCGCGCGCGGGCGACGATGAGGCTGCCGATCTCTGTGGGTGTGATCGGCCGTGCACTCCGGTCGAACAGGATGACGCCGAGCTCTTCTTCGAGCTTCTGGATCTGCATGCTGAGCGTAGGCTGTGTGACGTGGCAAGCCTCCGCAGCACGGCCGAAATGACGGTATTTGTCGAGCGCGACGACGTAGGAAAGCTGAATGAGCGTGAACATGTGCAAAACCGAAGGGGCCGATAGATCGGGTCTATGGATTGATAAAAATATAAGATGAAACTGATTTGTCCGCCAGGCGATTCATAGAGAGGAAACGTCCCGGTCGTACCCATCGCGGACGAACACCGTCGCCTGGCGACGCCTCTGGACATCACCTCTTTTCGGGTTAGCTATGCCTGATATAAAACGGATACTGGTGCCGACAGACTTCAAGTGGGGGGCCGTTCAGGCGCTTCGGCACGCCGTCGCCCTGGCGGATGAGTTCGACGCGGAGCTGCACGTGCTCCACGTCGCGGTCGGGCCGTTGGACGAGGACCGGGGCGTGCTCAGCTTTACCGACATGGAGGAGTTGCGCAATCGTATGCAGGAAGGCATCCGGCAGCAGCCCACGGCCGTGGGCCTGGAGAGAGAGTCGGCCCGCCCCATCCGATACGCGGCAAGGCGCCACACGGATTCCGCTCAAGGCATCCTGGACTACGCAGCCGACTACGACATCGAGCTCATCGTGATGGGCACCCGTGGCCGGCCGGTGAAGGGAACCCACGGTACTGGCAGCACGGCGGTGAAGGTAGTCCGCCGCGCTTCGTGTTCGGTGCTGACGGTCGGCGCGAACGGGCTGTTCATACCGGGCCTCGTCAAGCGTATCCTGGTGCCGGTGAACTTTTCAGATCACGCGGCGCTTGCCCTTACGCTTGCCAGGATACTCGCCCGGCGCACCCAGGCCCATCTCAGCGTGCTCCACGTGCTCGAACCCGCCGTGCAAATCGGACTGCTACCCGGTAGTTTCGACGTCAAGGCCAAACGATCTGTAGGTGAGGCCTACGCTGACCTGGAGCAGTTTTACGGGCGCACCAGGGGTCCGGGCGTCCCGCACCGCTACCACGTCGTCCAGGGGCGTGCGGCGGAGCAGATCGTCGCAGCGGCGGAGCAACACGACGCCCACCTGATCGTGCAGGGTGGAGGATCCGCCGACCCGGACTCGTTCACGCCCGGCAGCGTGGCGGAGGACGTCGTAGGGCTGGCCTCATGTCCGGTCCTGACTGCGCGAGGCGCCGGCCAGGTCCTTACTGCGAGAGAGCGTCAGGGCAGAGGCAAAAGCTGGCGCGACGTACCGGTCCGCAGCGCCGTCCGATCCGGAAGATCGGGCGGCGTCCTTCAGCAGGACGCCCGGTAGGATACACCGGCCGGACCGGGCGGTCCGGTCAGTCGGAATCGCACGGGCGCACCACACTCGCCAGAGAAGCGCTGTGGCCGCCGGACACGCATTTCTTCTTTCGGAGGGCCATCTCCAAATGATCAGGAGGTCCATAGATGCTCAACACAAAACTTATTCCTCACACGTGGCAGTCATTCTTTGACGACCTGACCGAAGTGTACCGGCGTGACCCCATCCGTCGATACGTACTGCTGCGGGTTTCCAGCCCTGGACTCATGGGATCGCGGGACGTGGCGCCCTGGTTGCCGTTTGAGCAGATCAGCTACGATCCGGAAACCGGCACGCTACGCGTCGGGCTGGAAGGATTCGAATATCACATCGACGGCCCGGTCACGATCTGGGCTGCTGTGGAAGCAGACGGAAATGTCGAGCGGCTGGTCGCCATCGGGAGGGACGGAACCAGGGACTACATCGAATTCAGCGAGTACCGCATCCCGGACGACGGGAGCTCAGGCAGATCCAGGCTGGAGAGCCCGGCACCCTTCCGCGTGCCAGCGGGCGGCGCCAGGTGAACGACCGCTCGCTCGAGCGCCCCGATAGTGTCTTGTTCGGATTTCATCTGTCCAATCATGGCCCCGCATGATCGACCCCTTCTACAAGTGCTTCAACTGCCATTCGGCGGGCACACACCGTGTCTGCGCCCGGCTGGAACGGAGTATCTCCAGGAGAGGCCGAATCATCGCCGAACGAATCGCATGCGACCGACACGTCCATGCCGCGGCGCGGGACATCAAGCAGCGGGTGCCGGCCTCCTACGTGCGTGTGCTCGTCGGCCAGTTGGCCAGGGGAGCATCGACGCAGGTGTAAGCCGCGCATCGCACATACGGCCGTCCCGAGGCGCTATGCCGGTCCGATAAGGGCCTACTATCGCCAGATCAAGATGAGAATGAAACGGTCCGGCGGACCGGAGATCTAGTCACGAAGAGGTTTCAAAGACAGGGATTGATATGGAATCGATGACGCGAAATATTTACATAACGGACCACGACGCGAGCAGACTCATGCGGCTCCTCACGTCCGGACAGCAACTCAACACACCGGCGAACCGGCACCTGCTGACCCTCAAGGAAGAGCTTGAGGCGGCAACCACCGTGGCCCCACAGGCCATTCCGCCGTTCGTCATCACCATGAACAGCCGGTTTCGGCTGAAGGATCTTGAAACCGCCCACGAGGCGGAGTACACGCTGGTGTTTCCGGGCAAAGCGGATATTAACCAGGGGAAAATCTCGATCCTGGCCCCGGCGGGCGCCGCGTTTATCGGGGCGAAGGAACTCGAAACCGTGTCCGTGCAGACCCCGGTGGGCCTGAAGCGCTTCCGGGTCGAGTCGATCACCTACCAGCCTGAGATGGAGGAGGAATACGAGTTGTAGTCCTCGCACCCGGTGAATGCCGTGACCGCAAGCGGCGCGTCCTCCGGCACGATCCCTTCAAATTCTTCGCTTAATGCATACCGCCGAGGTAATGCGCAAAGAGATTGTCCATCGCCCGGATGATCTCGGGCGTGTCGAACGCCTCACCGCCGTGGCCCTGGCCGAGCAGCGTGAGCAGGGCAGCGTTGTTGCCGACGCCGAGGAGGGCATCGAACAGCAAGAGGCTCTGGTGGTGGGGGACCAGC